>JAJYRX010000187.1 GCA_021793875.1 Pseudomonadota bacterium | reverse complement strand
CCACGTGAAGTGTGTGAGGCCTTATCATGCGGACCTACGTAGGCCTCGACCTCGGTTATCTTACCAACTCTAACGTTTTTACCAATACTATGAACCAGCAATTTTCCAAGGAGATCTTTTGCAACTTCTACTGTCTTTCTGTTGTAAAACTCTCGTGATAGTTTTTTCATGCAATTAGCTCTTTTTGTTACATGATGCGTTGCATGATATAGCTTACCGCATTACGATCTGTGACTGTTTACAGTATTTTCTAAAGCCAACCCAAATGTTCTATCAAACCTCAAGAATTGTTGCTAATTTACTATTATTGCTAACCATAACCATCCCGAACACAGTAAGCGCTAACTCCAAATACATTGACTATGTAAATGCCACCTTCTATGTGCAATTGAATAACAAATTAACGGAAGGCGAAAACCGTCTACGCATTAAGCGTGACGGTAACACTTACAGTATTGACTTTATTCTGGATCATTGGATGGTAAATGCTTCCCAATCTGCAGTGTTTGAGTCAGATGGCTGTAAGGTGCATCCAATTAAGTACAAAAGCACAAGCAAGCAGCCATTCAAAGACAAACAAAATCAGACTATATCCTTTAACTGGAATACCAACAAAGCAAAATATAAAAGCGATGACGGCAATAAGTCATTTGAGCTAAATAGCCCCACATATGATCCCATTAGTCTGTTTTTTGAAGCCAGATGCGAGCTTATGAAAGGCAGAAAAGAGTTCTCCTACAACGTCATACGCAAAGGAAGCCTAAAGACACAGAACTTCAGAGTTGTTGGTTCTGAAACAATAAATACAGATCAAGGGGAGTACGAAACTCTTATAGTTGAGCGTGTACGTAGTAATAAAAAGCGCCGCACACGACTATACGTAGCACCAGAGCTGGGGTACCTAATAGTTCGTATAGAACACCAAGAAAGCAGCCTGCTAAAGCTAGTGGCAACACTTAAAAGTTTGGAATATAAATTTATTGAAGGAAGTAAAAACAATGACTAAATATAACGTTGCCACGCTAGAAGGCGACGGCATAGGCCCTGAGGTTACTAAAGCGGCAATTAGCGTAATGCAAGAGGCTTGCGGAAGCAACACTATACACTTTGAAAAGCTTGATGGCGGTGCACTACATTATCAAAAATCTGGTACCGCCTTACCTGATGAATCGTTTAAAGCTTGTCAAAATATGGATGCCATATTGCACGGTGCAGCAGGTATGCCGGGAATTACACACCCTGACGGCACAGAAGTAGGTAATGACCTGCATCTGGAATTAAGGTTTAAACTAGACTTATACGCAAATGTAAGACCTATAAGGCTTCTTCCAGGAGTTAAATCACCATTAAGAAAATTTGATAAAGGTGGAATTGATTACGTAATAGTGCGTGAAAATACCGAAGGCTTATATGCAAGCAGAGGAGCCGGTATGGTTCTTAGGGACGATATTGCTTCAGACAGCCTCGTTATTACCAGAAAGGGTACTGAGCGTGTGGCAAAATTTGCTTTTGAGTTAGCAAAAAAGCGCAACGGGTCACCATCGGATGGAAAATCTAGGGTAACAGTATGTGATAAGGCAAATATACTGCGTTCATATGCATTTTTCCGTTCTGTATGCAACGATGTACACCAAGGTTACCCTGACGTAGAAATTGATTACTGTTACGTAGATGCGATAACAGTACATATGGTTAAAAAACCTGAGTTTTACGATGTTATCGTAGCCGAAAACATGTTCGGCGACATAATCTCTGATCTAGGCGCAACCACAGTTGGAGGAATGGGAATATCCCCATCCGCTGAAATAGGAGATAAGCATGCGTTATTTCAGGGTGCACACGGATCAGCACCAGACATTGCTGGTCAGAACATAGCTAGCCCTGTAGCTACTATATTGTCTGGTGCAATGATGCTTGAATGGCTTGGAAACAAACACAACGACATTGGGCTTTTAAGCGCAGGTAAGCGCATAGAGTCTGCAGTGTCAAAAGTTTTATCGGAAGGCTTAGCTGTGCCAACAGATCTGGGCGGAAACTCAAGCTGTACACAAATGACCGAAGCTATTTGTAGAGTCTTAGCAAACCACAATCTAGGAGCATAATAATGAAAAGAAAGGTTGGTATGGTTGGTATAGGTTTAATGGGTCATGGGATAGCCTTAAATATAGTAAACAAGGGGTGGCCCCTACGGTTTCTTAATCATAGTGGAAACCAACCAACCGAAGATCTTATCAATAAAGGTGCTAGGGTATATGAAGACCCTTTAAAGCTATCTCAAGACAGTGACATAATTATATTGTGTGTTAATGGTACCCCACAGGTAGAGTCGTTGTTGTTAGGCAATAATGGGATGCTGTCTGTCATAAAAAAAGGCACCACAATAATTGACTGCTCTACAGCTATTCCATCTTCCACAGAGCAGATTTCCCGACAAGTAGAAAGCCTTGGAGGTGAGTTTATTGACGCTGCTATGACCAGAACACCATATGAAGCCAGACAGGGTCGCCTAAATCTTCTTATAGGTGGTAAACCCAAGGTTTTTGAGTCTGTGGAAAACCTGCTGAAAACCTTTGCTGAAAATATATTTTACGCAGGTCCTGCGGGTTCAGGTCATAAGTTAAAACTAATACATAACTTTGTTTCTCTCGGGTTTGCCACGCTATTAAGTGAGGCCGCAGCCTGCGCCAACAAGGGCAACATATCGGCCGAGACGCTTGTTGATGTTTTGAAAAAAGGTGGTGGATACGGCGCCGCTCTTGACAGGATTGCGCCATTTATAACAGACGGCGATGTATCCAGAATGAAGTTTTCTATAAGTAACGCGCTAAAAGACGTTAACTATTACAACACCATGGCACAAGAGCTTGGCTCATCAACAACGATTGCCCGGAGTCTAATGGAAACTATAAAGTCGTTGCATGACGCAGGTCTAGGTGAGGAATATATTGCAAGTGCTTCCAAGCATTTAAATGAAGTTAATAAATAGTTGTTCCTAAATTATGCATACATTTAAGCAACAGTACATAGATGTGAACGGAGCACTGATAAATGTAAAGTGCAAAGGAAATGGTATACCAGTGCTGCTACTGCACGGGTTTCCACAAACACACTTTATGTGGCACAAATTAGCAGTAAAGATGGCAAAAAACTATAGTGTAGTTCTTGCCGATTTAAGAGGTTACGGTGATTCCATAGTACATAATAATGATCTCAGTTTTCGCGCTATGGCAAACGATATGATTGAGGTAATGAGCAAGCTAGGTCATCAAAGCTTTCATGTAGTGGCCCATGATAGAGGTGCTATAGTTGCGCATCGTATGGCTATGGACCATACAAGCAAGGTTTTATCTTTATCTCTTATGGACATAATCCCCACTATTGAGGTATGGCAGACTATGAATGCAGATCTTGCCCAACGTTATTATCACTGGACTTTTCTGTCACAACCCTCACCTTTACCGGAAACACTAATAGCTTCTAACCCTATTTTATTTCTACATTCTATTTTTAAAGGGTTGTCTGGCTCTATGGATTATTTAAGCCCAATGGCCTTAAAAGAGTACGAACGAGCAAGAT
>JAJYRX010000186.1 GCA_021793875.1 Pseudomonadota bacterium | reverse complement strand
GACCTACCGTAGGATCATTTCTTTCGTACGGCATTGCTAAAAGGCGAGCCAAACCGGGGGACAAGTTTGGCGAAGGAGAAATCAAGGGTATAGCCGCGTCTGAAACCGCAGATAATGTGGTTACTCCATCTAGTCTGGTACCTCTGTTTGCACTTGGTATACCAGGTAGTGTGTCTGCCGCAATTCTTATAGCTGCATTCATGATTCATGGTGTTGTTCCCGGACCCAGAATGTTTGAAGAGCATGGACAGCTTATATACGGAATATATGGAGCCATGATAGTGGCCAGCATACTCATGCTTGTGGTGGGTCGAATTGGTCTTGTTGGGTTTGCTCAGCTAACAAAAATTCCTGCCCGCTTTATTATTCCAATTGTGATTGTGCTATGCCTTATAGGGTCATATTTGGAAACTCGATCTATGTTCTCAGTACAGGTAATGTTTGCCTGCGGCGTGCTGGGATACCTTATGTACAGGTTTGACTATTCACGAATAACGTTTTTGATAGGGTTCGTAGTTGGTCCTTTATTTGAACTTGCCTTGCGTCAATCACTAATTGTTACCAAGGGAAACGTCAAGGTCTTAGCTAATCATCCCGTTGCCCTTCTCATTTTTGTTGTATCGATCTTATTTTTAATATCGTTTATACGCAAACCGTCGTAATCATCTAATACTAAAATTGGACATTATTATGAACATAAATATCAATGCTGATATTGGCGAAAGCTATGGCAAATATAAAATTGGCTCTGATCCTGAGTTAATGACTCTAATAGGTTCAGCCAACGTGGCATGCGGTATGCATGCAGGCGACCCAACCATAATGACTAAAACCGTTAGCCTTGCCATTGAAAACAATGTTTCAGTAGGAGCACACCCCGGGTTTAACGACGTTTGGGGTTTTGGTCGCAGGCAAATAACAATGGATCCTAAAGATCTTGAATACCTAGTTACCTATCAAATAGGAGCATTACAGGCTATTGCTGAAGCGCAAAACATAAAGGTTACGCACGTTAAGCCACATGGAGCGCTAAACAACATGGCTCACGATATAGAAGAATATGCTATGGCTATAGGCCGTGGCATTAAGGCCGCTGATAAAGACATAATATATGTAGCTAACTGCAACTCTGAAATGACCAAAGCAGCTGCAAAGCTTGATCTAAGAGTAGCTAACGAATCTTATATAGACAGACGATACGACGACAATGGAAAAATGCTGTCTAGAACATTAGAAAATGCGGTTATAACTGATCCAGATGAAGCAGTGGAACATGTATTAAGAATACTAAATGATGGCGCAATATACTCCATATCTGGTAAAAAAATACCATGCAAAGTTGACACATTTTGCATCCATGGCGACGAGCCAACGGCAGTTCCTGTAGCAAAAGCTATTAGGACTGCATTTCAAAAACATAATATAAACGTTGTGTCACTTCCGGAGCTAATTGCATGACAAAACAATTTGTTAATACCAACCAGCCGGAGTTCAAAGCGCTTAGCGTACGAACCAAACCAGGAGAAAAGTTTTCAGAGCTACTGGAACAAACTCTACCTCAATCATTATGCAATGAAGCTCAACAAAGAATAAGTAGTTGGCAGAAATATGAGCCCACCCCCCTGCACAAACTGGATGATCTTGCTAAGCACTTAGGTGTAGACACAATATATTGTAAGGACGAGGGTTATAGATTTGGCCTTGGAAGTTTCAAAGCCTTAGGAGGAGCCTATGCGGTTGAATTAGTCGCCGAACAACATGGTAAAGGAATTACAGTTACCTGTGCTACCGAAGGGAACCATGGCAGGTCAGTTGCCTGGGGTGCGCAAAAAGCCGGGGTAAGATGCGTAATTTTCCTGCACGAGGGTGTTAGTGAATCACGCGAGCAGGCTATTGCCAAATATGGAGCTGAAATAATGCGTGTTCCCGGAAATTACGATGATGCTGTACGCAAATGTGCAGAAGTAGCTAAAGAAAACAATTGGCAAATTGTATCCGACACCACATGGGAGGGGTATGAAGAAATACCAAAGCAGGTAATGGCCGGATACAGTGTTATAGCCAGTGAAATTACCGACAAAATTACCGAAGCTCCAAGCCATGTATTTATTCAAGCCGGAGTAGGTGGAATAGCAACATCTGTATTGCGCTGCTTAAGTGAGGCTTGGCCTAGCAATAACATTCATTTCACGGTTGTTGAGCCGCTCTCAGCAGATTGCTTGTACTCTAGCGCTCTTGCTGGAGGTGAATACAAATCGGTAAGTGGCCCTTTTAAAACTTTGTCGGCTGGACTGGCTTGTGGCGAACCTTCAGCCGCAGTTTTAGACCTTATTTATGAAGGCATAAACACATACATAGCAATAGATGATAGGTGGATTACCGATGCAGTAAGAACACTAGCCAAGCCGCTCGGAAATGATAACAGCATTGTTGCTGGCGTTTCTGGCGCTGCAGGTTTGGGTGGTTTGCTAGCTGCTCTTAGCAGCCATGAACTTAGTGGTGTAATGGGTTTAAACAACCAAAGTCGTATTTTGTTGTTAAACACAGAAAACGCCACGGACCCGGTTGTTTATAGCAATATTGTAGATAGCTAAAAGGCCCTATTTTTATCTGATTTGTTATTTTTTGTTATCGGGCCCTGCTCCAGGGAACATGAACGGAAACGAAGACCAGATGTTACGCGTTTGGTCTTGTAGTTGATCTTGCATTTGCACAAATACGTTTTTGCTTTGATCTATATAGTTAGTAAGCATGTTCTGCAGTATTGGCGTTTGAACCGCCATAAACTGAGCCCACGCCTCGGGACCCGCTTTTCCACCATAGAGCTCTTTTGACTGTTCGCTCATGCTGTCTTGAATATCCATAAAGGCTTTTATATTCTGCTCTAAAAACGTGCCCATAACACCCTGCATAGCGTGGCCGTAAAAACGTATTATTTGCGCTAAGGCTTCTGAAGAAAACATGGGCACGCCACCGCTTTCTTCTTCCAGAATAATTTGTAAAAGCGTTGCCCTGGTGATGTCTTCTTCGGTTTTAGTATCTATAACCTTTATTTTTTCATTGGCCATTATTAACTCTTTGACATCACCAATGGTTATGTAAGCGCTTGCCTGCGTGTCGTATAAGCGACGATTAGGGTATTTTTTAATTAACCGTACGGAATCAAATGTATTTTCTTGAGTCATTGCAGCTTTATAAAGTTAAACAACACGCAGGAATAGCTTTAAACATATGGCTTAGCCCATATGAAGGCCACCATTAAGTGAGAAGTCGGCACCAGTGGAGAAGCCAGATTCTTCTGACGCTAACCAGCTTACTATAGAAGCTATTTCATCGGGCGTGCCAAGACGCTTAACTGGAATACTAGCAACTATTTTTTCGAGGACATCGGGTCTTATAGCTCGTACCATATCTGTACCTATGTATCCAGGCGATACAGTATTTACAGTTACTCCTTTGTTAGCAACCTCTTGTGCCAAAGCCATGGTGAAACCATGAATACCAGCTTTGGCTGTTGAGTAGTTGGTTTGACCAAACTGCCCTTTTTGACCATTCACTGAGCTTATATTAATAATACGCCCCCAACCTTTATCTAGCATACCCTCAAGAT
>JAJYRX010000185.1 GCA_021793875.1 Pseudomonadota bacterium | reverse complement strand
AATAACCGTGGCAATACGCAATAACCTACAAATACCCGCCTATACCAAAGGTTCGGCGGGTGTTTTTATTCGTATCTAATTCTATGCTAATGAACGTAATAGTCATTAGTGTTGATTTTGGTAATCCCGATTACGCGGCCCACTCTGAAGAGTTTAAAATGCTTGCAGAAAGTGCCGGAGCAAATATTCTTGAAGCTATTGTTGTCAGACGCTCAAGACCAGATCCAGCCTTTTATATAGGTACAGGTAAGGTGAAAGAGGTGTGCGGTCTGGTAGGTCAGCATAAGCCCGATCTAATATTATTTGATCAGCCACTTGCGCCTGCTCAACAGCGTAACCTTGAACGTGAGTTTAAGTGTCGAGTAGTTGATAGGGTAATGCTCATACTTGATATATTCGCATTAAGAGCTCATAGTCACGAGGGGAAGCTGCAAGTTGAACTAGCACAATTGCAACACCTATCCACAAGACTAACCGGCATGTGGTCACACTTAAGCAGGCAACAGGGTGGAATTGGCCTCAGGGGTCCAGGTGAAACACAGCTAGAGTTAGATCGTAGGGTTATTGGTACAAGGGTTAAGCTATTGCGAGAACGTCTAGCCAAGCTAAGACGGCAGCGCAAAACTCAACGCAGGCGTCGAGTTCGTGGTGGTGTTATGTCCATCTCTTTAGTTGGCTATACTAATGCTGGCAAGTCGACGCTTTTTAATGCGTTGACCAAGTCAACAGCTTATGCTGCTGATCAATTGTTTGCCACACTAGATACCACAACACGACGTGTATGGGTTGAAGGTGCAGGTCAGGTAGTAGTATCTGACACAGTTGGTTTTATACGTGACCTTCCTCCGACGCTGGTTGCTGCTTTTCGCGCAACACTCGAGGAAACGGTTCAGGCCGATTTGTTATTGCACGTAGTAGACGTTTCTAGTCTCACACGTGATGAGCAAATGCAAGAGGTTAACAAGGTACTGGCTGATATAAACGCAGCATCAATACCAACAATTGTTGTGTATAACAAAATTGACCTGTTAGGGCATGATCCCCGTATAGAACGTGATGAACGTGGTACCATTGCGCGTGTTCTGTTAAGTGCGGAACAACGCAGCGGTCTGGATTTATTACGCCAGGCTATTGTTGAGTCTATTCAAATCGCGGAAGACAATGCGTTTAATTTCGAAGATATTTAACTTAAATGACCCGGGTTGGGGCAGAGGCAAAAATTCGCAGAACTCTGAGCCCCCACGAAAACCAGAAGGTGGTGGGCCACCCGACCTCGACGAGGTATGGCGCGACTTCAATAACCGCCTAGGCTCGTTGTTTGGTAGAAAGCAAAAGGGTGGGAATAACAACTTTGGTGGTGGCGGCAATTCGCCCCAGATGCCAAAGGCTTCACCAAAGTTTTTGCTTTTCGCAATTATTGTGGCGCTTCTTCTTTGGTTGGCTAGCGGGTTTATGATAGTCCAAGAAGGTCAAGTCGCTGTTGTTACCCATTTTGGTAAATACAAAAAAACGTTGCCTGCTGGGTTACAGTGGCGTCAGCCTGCACCAATAGAAAACCACGAAATAGTCAACATTGCTCAGTTGCGTACTTTTGAAGTGGGTTTCCGAGGCTCATCTAGCAATAAGGTGTTACCAGAGTCTCTGATGCTTACTACTGATGAAAACATAGTAGATGTGCAGTTTGTGGTTCAGTACCGTTTACTGCCAACCGGCGCTCCAGATTATCTCTTTAAAACACGGGAACCCGACGAATCTGTACGTCAGGCTGCAGAAACCGCTATGCGAGAAATAGTTGGTAAAAAGCCTATGGACTTTGTGCTTTACTCTGGACGTACGGAGGTTGCTACTGAAGTACAGGAGTTGGCACAGTCTATACTAGATCGCTACAACACCGGAGTTCAGTTAAGTACCGTTGCCATACAGAACGTGCAGCCGCCTGAGCAGGTTCAGGCCGCATTTGACGATGCTGTTAAGGCAGGTCAAGATCGTGAGCGACAAATTAACGAAGGTATGGCTTACGCCAATAAGGTAATACCTGAAGCTCAAGGTAAGGTTTCTCGTATGCTAGAAGAGGCCGAGGGTTACAGGGCTAAGGTTATAGGCGATGCACGTGGTGACACAGCCAGGTTCACTCACATAGAAGCTGAGTACGCACTTGCGCCTGAGGTAACACGCAAGCGTATGTATCTATCTGCCATGCAGGGCATACTTGCTGACGTAAGTAAAGTAATTATTGACTCAGAATCATCTAATAATATGATGTATCTGCCACTAGATAAAATAATGCAAGAAGGATCCAGCTCGGGCAACAGTAGCTCATCCAGCCGATCTTCGACCGCCGCAGGAGCTGCTGCTATGTCAAGATCAAGCTCGTCTTCAAGCTCTAATGCGTCAGGATCTGAGTCTGCTTCAAGCTCAAGCTCTAGTATTCCGGAAAACTCTCTTATGGCTAGTCCATATTCCCGCTAAGAGGCCAATATGCAACGTTTATTTCCAGCCCTTGTGGGTTTAATAATATTGCTGGCGGTAGCGCTTTCATGTGTTTTCATAGTGCGTGAACGCGATGCAGCTCTTGTGTTTACACTGGGTGAGGTGCGTAAAACAATTAAGGAACCCGGTCTATATTTCAAGCTGCCACCGCCGTTTGAAACCGTTACTTTCCTTGATAAGCGCCTGCAGACAATCGAAACTAAAAATCCTGAACGTATTCAGACAGCCGAGAAAAAGAACTTGCTGATAGATTCGTTTGTTAAGTGGCGCATTGAAGACCCACGTCTGTTTTATGTAACCTTTGGTGCAAATGACAGGGCAGCAGTAGAACGACTTCAGGCGCAAATACGTGATGCTCTCAACGCTTCAGTTAACGTTAGAACGGTTAAAGCAGTAATTTCTAACGAGCGTGATGCCATAATGCGTGAAATTCACTCTAACGTGCAAGGTCGGGCAAAACCACTAGGCGTCGAGGTGGTTGATGTGCGGTTGCGTCGTATAGACTTTGTGCCCGAAATTTCTGAGTCAGTGTTCCGTCGTATGGAGGCTGAGCGTAAGCAGGAAGCTAATAGGCTACGTGCCGGTGGGTTTGCAGATAGTGAACGTATACGTGCACAAGCTGAACGTGAGCGTGAAGAACTGCTAGCCGATGCCTATGCTAAATCTGAAGCCATACGAGGTGATGGCGATGGTCAGGCAGCTGCTATATATGCAAAAGCGTATGGCAAGAACCCTGAGTTCTATGCTTTTTACAAGAGCCTAGAAAGCTACCAGGCAGCCTTTGGCAAGAAAAACGACACGTTCGTTCTTAGTCCAAAATCAGAGTTTTTTGAGTTTTGGTCAAATGAACACGGTGTACTCGATAAATAGGCATGTAGGTTTAATATATGTCTAACTGGCTTCTTCCAGAGAACTTAGCTGATGTGTTACCAGCAGAAGCGCGGCGTATAGAAGAGCAGCGCCGCGAATTGCTAGACCTTTATAGAACATATGGTTACGAGCTGGTGGCGCCGCCTTTAGTAGAGTACATAGACTCTTTATTATCAGTAAATGGTCGTTCCTTAAACCTGCGTACCAGCAAACTGGTCGATCAACTATCTGGCAGAACTCTTGGCGTGCGGGCCGACATCACAC
>JAJYRX010000184.1 GCA_021793875.1 Pseudomonadota bacterium | reverse complement strand
ACGTCAGTCCGATCTCATGATAGTAGCTGGCACCTTATGCAATAAAATGGCTCCGGCCCTACGTAAGGTGTACGACCAAATGCCCGAGCCGCGCTGGGTGGTGTCCATGGGCTCCTGCGCTAATGGGGGTGGTTATTATCACTACTCTTACTCTGTTGTTCGTGGGTGTGATCGCATAGTTCCGGTCGATGTCTACGTACCAGGCTGTCCTCCTACAGCAGAAGCCCTTGTTTACGGTTTGCTGCAAATGCAAAACAAAATTCGCTTAACCAATACAATTGCGCGCTAACATGACACGTCTTGAAACTCTATTAGGTAATTTGCAGGCGGCATTCGGTGAGTCTGCCAATTTGTCGGTACAGCATAATGAAATTACCTTTGTAGTGCCGCACAATTCTTGGGTTGAAACTTGCACTCAGCTGCGCGACAACCCAAACTTGTCCTTCGAAAGCCTTATAGATCTCTGCGGTATAGACTATTCCGCCTGGAAAGCACCAACCTACAACATTGGTACTGGCCCACACCCGCATAGGTTTGCGGTAGTTGCTCACCTTACTTCGCTAAAACACAATTGGCGTTTACGTGTGCGAGCCTACATGCCCCAGGAAGATCTCCCTCTTATAAATACGCTGGTAAACGTATGGCCAGCTGTAAACTGGTTCGAGCGCGAGGCTTTTGATCTTTACGGCATAGTTTTTGAAGGTCATCCCGATCTGCGTCGCATACTTACCGATTACGGTTTTATTGGTCATCCATTCAGAAAAGATTTCCCGCTGTCTGGTCACGTAGAAATGCGTTACGACCCCGAACAGCAGCGCGTGGTGTATCAGCCCGTAACTATAGAGCCACGTGTGCTTACACAGCGTGTAGTGCGTGAAGAAGGTTACGGAGTAGGTCGTTAATCATGGCAGATATTCATAACTACACTTTAAACTTTGGGCCCCAGCATCCGGCCGCTCACGGTGTTTTGCGTCTGGTTTTGGAAATGGACGGCGAAGTAGTGCAGCGTGCCGACCCGCACATAGGCCTGTTGCATCGTGCCACCGAAAAGCTGGCCGAGCATAAAACCTACTTGCAGGCCTTGCCTTATATGGACAGGCTAGACTACGTATCCATGATGTGTAACGAACACGCATATGTCATGGCTGTTGAACGCTTGTTAGGTATAGAAATTCCCGAGCGTGCCAAGTATATACGGGTAATGTTCGATGAAATTACTCGCATTCTTAACCACCTAATGTCACTTGGTTCACATGCTCTAGACGTTGGCGCTATGGCGGTGTTTTTGTATGCATTCCGCGAACGCGAAGATCTCATGGACTGCTACGAAGCGGTTTCTGGCGCTCGCATGCACGCTGCTTATTATCGTCCAGGTGGTGTGTATCGTGATCTTCCCGACACCATGCCTCAGTATGGTGAAAGCAGCCGTTATCGTGGCGACAAAGAATTGCGCGCCATGAACGAGGCCCGCAGTGGCTCATTGCTCGATTTTATTGAAGATTTCACCAACCGCTTCCCTGCTTGTGTCGATGAGTACGAAACTCTGCTTACCGACAACCGTATCTGGAAACAACGTCTTGTTGGTATTGGTGTTGTAGACCCAGACCGTGCTAAAGCGCTAGGCTTTACCGGCCCAATGCTGCGTGGCTCCGGTATAGAGTGGGATCTCCGCCGCATGCAACCTTATGCCGTGTACGACAAAATGGAGTTTAACGTGCCGGTTGGTGTTAATGGTGACAGCTACGATCGTTACTTAGTACGTATAGCCGAAATGCGCGAAAGTAATCGCATTATTAAACAATGTGTAAAATGGCTGCGCGAAAACCCTGGCCCGGTTATTGTCGATAACCACAAAATTGCTCCTCCAAGCCGTGAAAAAATGAAAACCGGCATGGAAGATCTAATACACCACTTCAAACTGTTTTCTGAGGGTTTTCAGGTGCCAGAAGGCGAGGTCTATGCCGCAGTCGAACACCCTAAAGGTGAGTTCGGCATTTATATGGTGTCAGACGGCGCTAATAAACCTTATCGCATGAAAATACGTGCACCGGGTTTTGTGCATTTGCAGTCGCTAGATGAAATGTCACGCGGGCACATGCTTTCCGATGCCGTAACTATTATTGGCACCCAAGACATTGTGTTTGGCGAAATAGACCGCTAGGCGGACCTATCACCCAGGAGTTCAACGGATACCATTATGCTGCTTTCCGAACAAGCTTATCAGCGCATAGACCGGGAATTAACAAAGTACCCGGAAGATCAAAAGCGCTCGGCCATTATGTTTTGTCTGGCCGTTGCCCAGCAAGAGCTTGGCTGGGTCTCTACCGAGGTAATGGAGGAAATTGCCCACTACCTTGGCGAGCGCCCCATAGCGGTACAAGAAGTTGCCGCGTTCTACGATATGTTTAACCGTGAGCCGGTGGGTCGCTACAAAATTACAGTGTGTAGCAATCTGCCCTGTGCTTTACGCGATGGCGTTAAAACGCTTGAATACCTTAAAGAAAAACTTGGTGTTGGCCTTGGTGAAACCACAGCCGATGGCATGTTTACCGTAACCGAGGGCGAGTGCATGGGCTCATGTGGCGACGCGCCAGTTTTACTGGTAAACGACCGTCACATGTGTGTACACATGCAGCCAGAGCGTATAGACGCAATGCTGGAAGAACTTAAGCAAAATGGTGATGCAGCATGACAGCCACACTAATTAAACCCGGATCCCTTAATAACTTCTCTTTTGCCCAGGGTCTAGACCCAAATCCTACGGGTGATCTTTCCCGTAGCATGATTTTTCATGGGCGTCATATAAACCCCATATTGTTCAAAGATCTTGATGGCAGTAACTGGGGTATAGAAGATTACATAAAGCGCGGTGGTTATAAGGCTTTGCGCACTGTTCTTACTTCAATGAAGCCAGAAGACGTTATTGCCGAGGTAAAAGCATCTGCCTTGCGTGGTCGTGGTGGGGCAGGTTTCCCCTCAGGCCTTAAGTGGAGCTTCATGCCTCGTGGCATACCTGGTCAAAAATACCTTGTGTGTAACTCAGACGAGGGTGAGCCAGGCACATTTAAAGATCGTGACCTTCTGCGTTTTAACCCGCACCTTGTTATAGAAGGTATGGCTATAGCGGCCTATGCCATGGGTATAGATACCGGCTACAACTATATACACGGTGAAGTGTTCGAAATTTACGAACGTTTCGAAGAAGCCCTTGAGCAGGCTCGTGAAGCCGGTTTCCTTGGTAATAACATTCTAGACTCAGGATTCAACTTCCAGTTGCACGCATTTCACGGTTTTGGTGCTTACATTTGTGGTGAAGAAACCGCGTTGCTAGAGTCTCTGGAAGGTAAGAAAGGCGAGCCCCGCTTTAAACCACCTTTCCCAGCAAGCTATGGTTTGTACGGTAAGCCAACCACGGTAAACAATACCGAAACGTTTGCATCCGTACCATGGATAATAAACAATGGTGGTCAGGCTTTCCATGAGCTTGGTATTCCAAATAACGGTGGTACAAAACTGTTCTCAGTTTCTGGTGACGTAGAATTGCCAGGTAACTACGAGGTGCCGCTAGGCACACCATTTAGCAAGCTACTCGAGCTTGCTGGTGGTGTACGTGAAGGCCGTAAGCTCAAAGCTGTAATTCCAGGTGGTTCCAGTGCGCCGGTTCT
>JAJYRX010000183.1 GCA_021793875.1 Pseudomonadota bacterium | reverse complement strand
GGCGTTACAGACATTGCAGCGTAGCCTGCTGCGGAGTCAGCTATCATGCCAATAACGCCACCATGCACAAACCCGTTTTGTTGGGTTACACCATCCCAAACAGGTAAATGAATTTCTACCTTACCCTGCTCTATTATAGGAATGGTGGCTTTTATATGAGCCATAGCCCTTTGCTGATTAAAGCTTGTGTTTATTCTGTCTGTAAATTTGACCATACACGCAATTATTGATTAACTTGTAGTTGCAGTTATTACAAAAAACTAATACGGAGACTCTTATGCGTAACAACATAATAAACTGGAAAGCAATTGTTGGGGCATTTCTAATTTCTATTCTAGCAGCCTGTGCCCACCAAAACCCTTGGGAACCAATGATTGTTGACAGTGACCTGGCATTTGATTTTGGCAGTGCCACCCTAACGGAACCAGGGAAAAAGAAAATAGATACCTATATGCCTTCCATCATTAATTACCGCGATGTTCGCCTTGAAATTGTAGGACACTCAGATCGTATTGGAAATGACAGCGCAAACCAAAGACTATCGGAGCAGCGCGCGCAGGCAGTAGCCAATCATATATTGGCAACTACCAAACTTAAGGCAGATCAAATCCGTGTACGCGGACTGGGCCCACGTGACCCTATAGTACAGTGCAACCAAAGTAACCGTCAGGCTTTAATTGATTGTCTAGCTCCAAACCGCAGGGTAGAAATAAGGGTTACTGAGCTAGTTCCTTAATACAGAAACATAAGAAGTTAGCAGGCCGTACCCGGCAAATTACAAATTTCTGGTCGGCCTGCACAACACTCTTTAGTTAAGTAACCTATTAACTTAACCATAAGATCCATATTTGCCCTATAGCGTAAAAACCTGCCTTCGTGCTCTTGGAGAATTAGCCCAGCGTGCACCATCCCTTTCAAATGAAATGACAAATTATTTGGCTGTATATTTAATATAGATGATATTTCCCCAGCCACAAGGCCATCGTGGCCATACTTAACCAGTAGCCTGTACACATTCAACCTAGTCTCGGAAGCAAGAGCCTCAAATATTTCGATCGCTTTATGATGATTCATTAGAAAACACTTCAATTGTTCTTGAACTATTGAAATAATAACAATAAAATCTGATCTTTCATATAGATTAAGAGCATTATCGTGTTAACAGCAGCTTCCGTTTTTATATTTACTCTGGCATTAGTTATATGGCAGCCCAAAGGTTTAAGTATAGGTTGGAGCGCAAGTATTGGAGCCGTATTAGCCTTACTTTTTGGCGTTGTAAGCCCTAGCGATATTTATGTTGTATGGGGAATTGTCTGGAACGCTACAGCAGCTTTTGTAGCCATAATCATAATCAGCCTTATTCTTGATGAAGCTGGTTTTTTCAAATGGGCAGCGCTACACGTAGCCAGATGGGGACAAGGTAACGCACGTTTATTATTCGCTTTAATAGTTATTTTAGGTGCTGTTGTATCAGCTTTATTTGCCAACGATGGGGCCGCTCTTATACTAACCCCAATAGTTATGGCTATGCTGCTGGCGCTAGGTTTTAATGCCGCAGCTACATTAGCATTTGTAATGGCAGCTGGCTTTATTGCAGATACGGCTAGCTTGCCTCTTATAGTTTCAAACTTGGTAAATATAGTATCTGCCGACTTCTTTGATATTGGGTTCTCTAGCTACGCTAAGGTAATGGTTCCTGTAACTATTGTCTCAATAATAATCTCACTACTAGTATTATTTGCCTATTTTTATAGGCATATACCTACTTCATATAGCCTTACTCAGCTAGATAAGCCTGCCAGCGCCATAACAGACATAAGCACGTTTAAAGCCGGATGGGTAATATTGCCAGTAGTGCTTGCAGGATTCTTCGGGCTAGAACAATTTAATATTCCAGTTAGCGCAGTAGCAGCGCTTGGAGCTTTAAGCCTTTATATTGTTGCTTATAAAAGCAAGACTATAGATACTCGCAAAGTAATAAGTAATGCACCCTGGGCGGTTGTTATATTTTCCTTGGGGATGTATTTAGTTGTGTATGGGCTGCGCAATGCTGGTCTTACCCAGTATTTGTCTAATGTTTTATCTGTTCTGTCCGAACAAAGCACCTTTGTTGCTACGATAGGTACAGGTGTAATCAGCGCGTTTTTATCTGCAATAATGAACAATATGCCAACTGTACTAATTGGCGCATTATCAATAGACGCTAGTAGTGCAAGCGGAACAATAAAAGAGGCTATGATTTACGCCAATATAATTGGTAGTGACCTTGGCCCCAAGTTCACCCCTATAGGAAGTTTGGCTACATTATTATGGCTACATGTGTTGCAAAAGAAAGGCTTGGTAATAACCTGGTCATACTATTTAAGGGTTGGCCTAATACTTACCTTACCAGTGTTATTAGCAACATTGGCCGCATTATCTGTTTGGGTATCTATATAGCAAAAAACCCGCAAAGCCAACGGCAATGCGGGTTTCTTAAGTTTCAGCAAACTGCAGTAGACTATGTTACATGTTTTCTATCATGACATCGCCAAAGCCAGAGCAAGATACTTGTGTTGCACCTTCCATTAGTCGTGCGAAGTCGTATGTGACTTTCTTAGACTTTATGGATTTGCCCATGCTTTCAATAATCAAATCAGCAGCTTCAGTCCAACCCATATGGCGTAGCATCATTTCAGCAGACAGAATAAGTGAGCCTGGGTTAACGTAGTCTTTACCTGCATACTTAGGTGCCGTACCGTGTGTAGCCTCAAACATAGCTACTGAGTCTGACAAGTTAGCACCCGGTGCAATACCAATACCACCCACCTGTGCAGCTAGGGCATCGGATATATAGTCACCATTTAGGTTAAGCGTAGCGATTACATCGTACTCTGCTGGACGCAGCAATATTTGCTGAAGGAATGCGTCAGCAATTGAATCTTTAACAGTTATTTCACGCCCTGTTTTTGGGTTTTTAAACTTGCACCACGGGCCACCGTCTATTAGTTCTGCACCAAACTCTTTCATGGCAAGGTCGTATCCCCAGTCGCGGAAACCACCTTCTGTAAACTTCATGATATTACCCTTGTGCACTAGGGTTACAGAAGAGCGGTCGTTATCGATTGCATACTGAATAGCCTGGCGAACCAGACGTTCGGTACCTTCACGAGAAACTGGCTTAACACCAATACCAGAAGTGTTGGGGAAGCGGATTTTATTTACACCCAGATTATTCTGCAGAAAATCTATAAGTGCTTTAGCATTTTCTGACTCAGCTTCAAACTCTATACCAGCGTATATGTCTTCAGAGTTTTCACGGAAAATAGCCATGTTGGTTTTTTCAGGCTCACGCACAGGAGATGGTGTTCCGTCGAAATAGCGTACCGGACGCAAGCAAACATACAGGTCAAGCTGCTGACGCAAAGCTACGTTAAGTGAACGTATGCCACCACCAACAGGTGTGGTAAGCGGGCCTTTAATTGACACTACGTAGTCGCGCACTGCCTCTAGGGTTTCATCTGGCAGCCACACATCTGGACCATATACGTTGGTGGATTTTTCACCAGCATAAACTTCCATCCAGTGTATTTTGCGTTCGCCTCCGTAGGCCTTGGAAACAGCAGCGTCAACAACTTTGATCATGACGGGAGTAATATCTACTCCTGTACCATCACCCTCTATATAAGGGATAATAGGCTCGTTGGG
>JAJYRX010000182.1 GCA_021793875.1 Pseudomonadota bacterium | reverse complement strand
TCCGATCTACTATATACCAGCTGTTTGGATCGACATAGTATATATTGCCGCTTTTAAATGCCGATGTTTTACTTAATGCTGCATGATCTGCAATTGTATTAGCTGCAGTTTTTTTACCGTTGTTAATAGCGCCCCTATCAAGCATGATTATCCAGTCTGGGTCGGCTTTTGCAATAAGCTCTATCTCGCTGGCCCTTCTTTCAGCAGCTGCTTTAGCCTCTGGGGTACCTGGCTTAGGTCGAGCACGCTGCAAATCTTTTTCAGTTCTTTTGGGTAAAACTGATTCCAAACCTGTTAGCTCATACACATACCCAAACCTATCTCCGGGAGCGTGAGCAATTATATTGCCATTAATCACGAATAAAAAAGCACCTTTTTTATTCGCATTAAGCTCGTGCAAAGTTTTAATATTTTCTTTTATAGTTATTAATTTATGATGTGCATTAACCTCTTTTCCCCATGCTCTTGCTATATCAACACTTGATTTTTCTAATGACTCCATAAAACTATCGGGGTTATACTCAAACGTTACTGTAGGCGCAATTTTATCTAGGTTAGGCATCGAGTTAAGAGAGCGACCACCCGCAATAATAAGGTCGGGTTTTATTTTTTGAAGCTCTTCATAATTTGGTTCAAACAATGTTCCTACCACCTTATATTCATTAAATCGTTTTAATGATCCTCCGTATACTGACTGTGGCACTGCAGTAACGTCTATACCTAATGCATCTAAGGTATCCAAATAACCAATATCAAAACTTACAACCCGGGACGGAGGATGTTCTTGAGTAAAAACCCCACTTTTATGCTCCAACTGAAAAGCGTTGGATGATAATGGAGCAAAAGATACCAATAGAGATGTACACAGCGTGGCTATTAATTTCATATTTTTCCTTAAAACCAATTAAACCGACCTGCCCATACAGCACTTGCCATGCCAAGGAAGGTCATAAGCAATGAACCTACCACGTGCGCACTTATGGCTACCGCAGCCATAATCCATCGACCATGTTGTATCAGCGCAGCAACCTCTGCTGAAAACGCAGAAAATGTTGTTAAGCTACCTAGAAAACCTGTTATTACAAATAAAGACCATGCAGTTGATGCTAAAGAATACTTACCCAGAAGTATTATGGCCATACCAATAAGATAACCACCCAACATATTTACAATTAATGTTCCAGGCGGTATATCTGGAAACAAACTATTAAGACCTGTTGATATAAGCCACCTTAGCACTGCCCCTAGAGATGCACCAGCAGAAATAAGTATTATCGAAATTAATATGCCACGCATTATTCTTGTATAAGGTGTGTTCATACAATATTTTATAAGAACTGTACCGTACTAAAGTGCTGATTAACTGATGCAACAATACTTTTAGAAACAATTGCAGATGTTTTTGGGTTAGTCGCAGAAGGCTTGTTAACTACGCTAACATTCAACGTACCGTTGGGCCCTGATACCTGTATTAAATGCTTATTTGTATTTGTGTTTGGATCAGCCACAACCCTCACTTTAGTATTCTCCATACCAGCGCCGGCCAATGCCAATGTGGCCGCTACATTTAAATTTTGTGGATATTTTCTAGCTGCTGTACTTGCATCGCCTTCAAATAAGACTACTTCTTCGTCAATATTACCTTCAAGGTACCCAAGATTGGTTAATTCGTCACGCCATGCATTGATTGGCTTTCTTGACTCGTAATTTACCTCAGTATACTTGCCGATAGTAGCGGCATTTATATAGTCCAAAGCTGCTATTGCGCCTGATGGTATTAATATTTTTGCTTTTTTGTTTGAAGCAATTTCTTTAATATCTGTATAAAACTTATTATTGGACAGCGAGCCTACAGAGCTTATAACAACGCTTATAGCATGCTCCAGACAGGTAGGAATATACTCAGTCACTGCACTTTGCCCAGCAGCTTCAATTATAAGATCAGGCCGCCAACGTAATAAATCATCAATATTATTAAAAGGTGTTACTCCATTAGGTAAGCACACATTAGAAGATCTTACAAAAACAGATATAACGAATCGTTCAGTATCTATTAGCTCATTAACTACGTCTTTAGCTATTGCTCCAAACCCGATAATGCCAATTTTATGCTTCATTAAAAACGTCGCCCTATAGTTATTGTTCCGTATACCGGGATGTCTCTCTGACCTTTAAACTCACGTGTTCTATGATATCTGGCCAAAGCTATTCGCCACTTTCCACGAGTAATAGCTACACCATAACCAATGTCAGCCACAAAGGGCTGCTTTTGAACGCTATGACTATTTCTAAAGGTATTACCATCAAGTGTTATGTCTCTTAGTACCCAACGACCATCAACTGCAACAAAAAGATGTCCAGCCCATCCACTACGAGGTGGGGTCTTAATTGGAGATACGTTTTCACCTGCTGGCCTTAAGGGCGCGGTACCAAAGTCATTAGGCAGCATATAGCCGAACCGTGCCTCCATGCCGGCATTAGCATAAGTAGCAAAGTTACCAAGGCTGGCACCCGCATGAACTATTACATCACCAGACCACCTACTGGAGAAATCGGCTCTAGCCATACGCCACCGACGTTCATGTATTAATTGAACAACGGGCTCATTACGAAGCTGATTATCCCACCCTTTAAAACGATCAGTACCTATAATGTCGTGCCATTGGCTTTGCACCGGACCTGCCTTGGCAGCAGGCCCCACCACACCGAACCTAAACTGCGAGGTCTGTAAATAGTCACCACGACTTGCGTGATACCCTAAACTTGCTAACAGAGCTCCAGCATAAGGCCTGTCATACTCAATTAGTTCCGTCTTTTCCCGCTCCTCTGGTGTATACATTGTTTGACCTATACCGAAGGTCATATTCCGCTCATCAAAACCGTGGGGCTGAATCCAGTTCAAAAATGAGTTACTCCACTGCAGTATGTCGGGCAAGCATGGATCATCACGGTAATTTGTTAAGTTTGGCGATACCCAACTAAGCAAAAAACCATTTGTGTAGCCTTGGTCTTGCCCCACACCACCAAACATATCGTTATCTATGCGTAAGTTAACTGTTCCAGAGTTTGGTAAAAAGCTGGTGGAGCATAACTTCTGGTGTTCTGACTTTACAACCTTACTGTTTGCCAATGAAGACGATGCCAATAGAATAATACACACACAGCATTTCAGAAGTTGTCTAAGCGAAGAGCTAATGGAAAAAACCATTTATTAAAATCTTTAAATATACGGAAAACACTCTTTTAAGCGATTTTAAAATAACTTTGTGTTAGTAATTGTTTTTTAAAGCAAACTGCCTATTAATTACCGCTCTTTATAACTAAATGCCACCTGTAACTTGCAACACCGCACCATTAACGTAAGATGATTGAGGCGACAACATAAATAATATGGTGTTTGCTATTTCCTCTGCTGCGCCAGGCCTGCGCATAGGTATGGCATCTGCCAAACGATGTGCTCGGTCTGGTTCACCAGATAAAGCATGTATTTCTGTATCGGTAATACCCGGGGCTACTGCATTGACTCGTATGCCCTTGCTGCCATATTCCTTTGCTATACCTGTAGTAAATGCCTCAACCGCTGCCTTCGATGAAGCATAATGTACATATTCGTTTGGCGATCCGGTTCTTGCAGCAACTGATGACACATTTACCATGACGCCATTAATTTTGTTTCTGACCCAATACCTTAGAA
>JAJYRX010000181.1 GCA_021793875.1 Pseudomonadota bacterium | reverse complement strand
GGCAAGATCTTCCCATGCTTTGCGCATCATTTCCATACTAGCCATTAAAGGGTTTTGTGAGGTATCTCCAGCTTGACCAAGTCCAGGCAATATAAACGGGTTGTTCTGATTAGACGCCATAAAAGCCTCCGTAGGTTTAAACCACTAGACACATACTGTAGCTTAAACCGAACCCGATAATACGTCTATTGCCGCTTAAGACTATCAAGAATTGTGACCTCTGCCTCGTGGGTAAACATGCCTTCGTTAATCATTTCCCATAATTCAGATGTAGTAGCCAAACGAATTTCGCTTACTTCTCCATCTTGATTTATAGGTTGAACTGACTCACTCAATATACAATCAGATGCAAGCATGTCTTCAACCTGATACCCCTCAGGCAATCGCCGGTGTATACGTAATATGAGCCTCATGGGCTCACGACATGCAATATCATTAGGATATAAGCCCGCTTCTTCCTGGCTCTCTCGAACCAGACTGGTGTCTGGAGATTCGCCTGCTGAAACCAAACCACCAACAAGAGTATCCCAGAGCCCAGGGTCAGTAAACTTACTATCAGCACGTTTGGCAATCCACATGCGCCCATCAGGAGCCCATGCATTTAGATGAACAGCTCTCGTCAACAAGCCTAACGGACGCATAACCGCACGCTCAATAACACCAAGGGTATCTCCCTCACCAATTACATCGAGAGGTTCATCCCGCCAGGCTCGTGCATTTCCACTATTGCGCAGCTCTAATGCTATACACTCAAGCACTTGATTTAAAGACATGTTTCGGGATGGCTGGGCATTTATGTGAACGGCCTCAGACTCGTCAGTTACACCCGGAAGGCCTGTAATGGCTCCAATTGCTGAGCTTGTAATCCACCCACAAACCCTACCTGCAACAGTAAGCGGCCTAGCACCCGCCGGGGGCAGTTGCTGAATGATTGGAATTAACCTTTTGTAACGGTTAGCAAGCGCGTGGACTAGGCCCTGCGATGTTATGTTATTCATGTACGTATTGTAAAACAAACAACGCCTATCAAACCCACGTTTACCCTAATTCCACCCCGTTTTTGCAATAAAAATGGCATAATTTTTGTGAGGTTCGATATAATTCTTTAAGCAAGACCAATTAGAGCAGGCAACATCCCGCTTCATTTTAAGCCTGCCGAGAGACAATTTGTGTGTGTTTTTTGCTTTTTTTACAAACTCACTTGATAAATCTCAAGCAAATTAAAAACACACTATAAAAACGAGGTCCACATGAAGATGTTAAAAGGTATAACGGGGGCAATTGGGCTGGTTTGGTCAAGCATAGTTAGCGCACAGGTTACCGACATGCCAGGTGGCCCAAAAGTTAACCAGCTAAACCTTCCTAAAGGTGTAACAGAAATAGCACGCAGCATAGACTGGCTTCACTGGATGCTACTAATAGTATGCGGGGTAATTTTCGTTATTGTTTTCGGCACAATGCTGTATTCAATAATAATGCACCGCAAATCGCGCAACCCTACACCAGCAAAGTTTCATGAGCATATTGGCATAGAAATAGCCTGGACCGTAATACCATTTATCATAGTAATAGCAATGGCATTACCCGCCACAAAAACTGTGGTTGCCATGAAGGATACCACTAGTGCTGATCTAACCATCAAGGTTACTGGCTACCAGTGGAAGTGGGGGTACGAATATGTAGACGGGCCCGCTCAGGGTGTCAGTTTTCTGTCTAACCTAGCAACACCAAGGTCCCAAATAGAAGGTAAAGAGCCAAAAAGCAATCTATACCTTATGGAGGTCGACAACCCACTAGTTGTTCCAGTCGATCAAAAAGTACGTATTGTACTTACCTCAAACGATGTAATTCATGCCTGGATGGTGCCACATTTTGGCGTAAAACAAGATGCCATGCCCGGCTTTCTTCGTGACACATGGTTTCGAGCCGAAGAAACCGGTACTTTCCGCGGCCAGTGTGCTGAGCTATGTGGTCGCGATCATGCATTCATGCCCATTGTTGTTGAAGTTGTATCCCAGGAAGAATTTAAACAGTGGGCACAAGACCAACAAAAACAAGTTGCTAGTGCATCCGACGATCCCAACAAGGTTTGGGAGCCGGAAGAGCTAATCAGTAGTGGCGAGAAGGTTTATGCAGCTCATTGCACTGCATGCCATCAGGCCGACGGCAAAGGGGTTGAAGGCGCATTCCCTGCCCTTGACGGTAGCGAAGAATACGTTCTTGGCCCAATGAAACAACAAATACTGACCGTACTTAATGGTCACCCTGGCACAGCCATGGCAGCATTTCGAGATCAGCTGTCCGACTCAGAAATTGCTTCTGTCATAACGTATACCCGCAACGCGTGGTCTAACGAGGGTGAGGGCCAGGATCCAGTTGTTCAGCCAGCCGACGTTCTGGCATTACGTTAGGCATCGGCCCTATAAATGCCTGGGTTAATACCGCATCAACTTTATCTTAGCGGACAGGCCAAGCCCGCTTTAGAGAGCAGGAAGGAGTACTTGACATGAGCAGCGTTACTGCCGATCACATACCCGCTAGCGAAGGCCACCATGACCGTCCAACCGGCTGGCGTCGCTGGGTTTTTGCAACTAACCACAAAGACATTGGCACAATGTACTTGTTGTTCTCATTTGCCATGCTTCTTGAAGGTGGTGTACTGGCCTTACTGGTTCGAACTGAGCTTTTCTCGCCGGGTCTGCAGTTTTTCCGGCCAGAACTGTTTAACCAGTTCACAACCATGCACGGTCTAATTATGATATTTGGCGCCATAAT
The DNA here is from genome assembly GCA_021793875.1 of Pseudomonadota bacterium. Classification (GTDB taxonomy): domain Bacteria; phylum Pseudomonadota; class Gammaproteobacteria; order Burkholderiales; family Burkholderiaceae_B; genus JAJYRX01. The sequence goes on along the minus strand of JAJYRX010000181.1, from coordinate 922 downwards.
GCCTGCATTCGTCGGCTTTGCCAACTGGATGATACCTCTACAAATCGGCGCTTCTGACATGGCGTTTGCCCGCATGAACAACCTGAGTTTCTGGTTGCTGCCAATAGGTGCCACACTATTTACAGTATCATTTTTTGTTCCTGGAGGCGCCAACGCTGCCGGCTGGACCATGTACGCACCACTAACACTGCAAATGGGTCCAGGAATGGACTTCACCATATTTGCAGTACACATATTGGGTGCATCATCCATAATGGGGGCAATTAATATTATCGTTACGGTACTGAACATGAGAGCTCCAGGAATGACTCTCATGAAAATGCCGCTATTCTGCTGGACATGGCTAATAACTGCATATTTACTACTTGCCATAATGCCAGTCTTGGCCGCTGCCGTGACCATGCTACTAACAGATCGCCATTTTGGCACAACATTCTTTAACGCAGCCGCTGGCGGCGACCCAGTGTTGTATCAACATATATTCTGGTTCTTTGGTCATCCAGAAGTATATGTAATGATACTCCCAGCATTCGGTATTATTTCTGCAGTAATACCAGCTTTTTCGCGTAAAAAACTGTTTGGTTATGCATCAATGGTTTACGCTACTGCAGCAATAGCAATACTTTCATTCCTAGTGTGGGCTCATCATATGTTCACTACAGGAATGCCGGTTACTGGTCAGCTTTACTTCATGTACGCAACTATGCTTATTGCTATACCAACGGGCGTAAAAGTATTTAACTGGGTTGCAACAATGTGGCGTGGTTCGCTTACTTTTGAAACCCCAATGCTATTTGGCGCCGGATTCATGTGGGTGTTTACTATAGGTGGGTTTACAGGCCTTATTATTGCAATAGCCCCAGTAGATATTGCGGTACACGATACATACTACATAATTGCGCACTTCCATTACGTTATGGTA
>JAJYRX010000180.1 GCA_021793875.1 Pseudomonadota bacterium | reverse complement strand
AAATAGCAGGGCTTTCATGAGTTTGTTGTCTGACTTGTATCTGGTTATTCAGACAGTGCGTTTATTTAATATACGCGCACGTGTTCTGTCGTAAATTAGGTTAAAGAAAAAGCTATATGGCAAAAAGAACAAAATAAGACCAATGTCTAGTATTAGTGCGTGTAACATGCTTGTGTTTATCCACCAAGCTATAAACGGAACTGAAAACACTATAAGACCAATTTCAAACATGCATGCATGAGCCATACGAATAAATAAATTGCGCTTGAACTGCAGCCGCATTTGAATTTGGTCGAAGCCCCAGTTAAATAACATGTTCCATATAAGTGCAATAAATGATATTACTGCTGACAGTATGCCCATATGTGATAGGCTTTGATTAGTTAGCCAAGCTGCAATGGGTGTTGCCAGGAGTATTGCAAGCATTTCAAACAGAAGGCCGTGGAATATGCGTTCTTTTATGCTGCGGTTATATGCACTAACATGCTTAGGGGTGCTTTCAGGTGGCTTGGGAGATGACTTATCACCTGATTTGTCTGAAGCCAAGTATACCATATATAGTGTTTAGTAGGTGTTGATACAACAATTTGTGGCGTTATTTATGAAAATCAGAATATTGTCCGATCTGCATATAGAGTTTAGTTCATTCGATGTGCCTTCTCTTGAGCATGACTACGAGTCAGTGCTTGTTCTTGCTGGCGACATAGGTGTTATATATAAAAAACAAGGTCTTTATGAATTTTTGAGTAAAGTTAGTAAACAGTTTAAGGCCATTGTTTATGTACCAGGTAACCATGAGTATTACAAAGGAATATGGCCCGAATCTATACATATTTTAAGGGAATGGAATTTGCCTGAAAATATTTATGTTGTAGATAGAGACGTAGTATGCATAGATGGCATAGCATTTGTATGTTGCACCTTATGGTCTAGCTTTGACGATGGATGCTTAGCATCTATGCAAGAGTCTGCCAAAACCCTTAATGATTATATTTTTATAGAAACTAATATAGATGGTCATGATACTCCAAGGCCCGTTCTACCCGAAGATCAATTGGCTGACCATAAGGAGTCTGTAGCTTGGCTAGATAAAACTCTTACTAAACTTAGTAAGAGTTATAAATGTGTGATGGTTACGCATCATGGAATCTCCAGACGTTCCATACACGCCAGATTTGCAGATAGTAATGTAAACGGCGCCTTCGTTACCGATTGTGAATGGTTGCTAAAGAAACATGCTCCCGCACTTGCTATACATGGTCATGTACATAATAGCTTTGACTATTATGTTTCAGACGGTGAGCTATCTACAAGGGTAATAGTTAATCCACGCGGGTATATGTTTAAAAATGGCGAAATGGAAAACCCAGAATTTAACCCTAATTTAGTTGTAGAAATATAAATATTATTTTTTTACCCACCCCAGGGCAATAAAATATGCAAATATGGTGCCATAAGCCAATTCTACTAGTCTGGTTATTTGTGCACCAATAGCACGCCATAAGGGCGACACACATATGAAAGAAACAATAGCAACAATTATGGCACCCATCATATCTATAGGGTAATGAACGCCAACAAATATTCTTGCCCAGGCAACCGGTAAAGAAACTATTAGCAATATAAGGCCAAGATTTAGCAATCTTCCGCGGATAAATGTAATTGCTATACAAAGAAAAATGGTGAAATGATTGCTAGGAAATGCGGGTGTGGCAGCATGATCCAAATATGTATAACCCAAACCAATTTCAAATGGCCTAGGGGTTGGAATAACAATTCCCAGTAAATAGTTTATTGCTAGAGCCACACCTGTTACAGCCAAAGCTTTAAGTGCTGTACAACGTTTCTCATGTGTACCCCAAAGCCATAGGAAAACTAGCAATAAAGGTATACCATAAATAACTTGTTTGGCTGTAAACATTGCCAGATTTAAAAGCCATGGGCTAACTTCAGCTCCGGCATTAAGCCATAAGAATAATTGATGATTTGTAGCTTGCATTAAACTTGTCCACTGCACCCTAATGTGCGGTAATTAGCAGCCATATCATGGCAATAAACATTAATATAAAGTATGTGATTAAACCGGCGATAAGGCTGTTAAACACGTTTCTAAGTGGTGCTGCAATCTTATTTCTTTGCTTTTTTCGTCGTGGATGACCTAGCCACCAGGTCACTAGGCTTACCATTATGCTTATCAGAAAAATATATTGTTTCATTTGTTAATTTTAAGCATGCGTTCAACCATATGAACCATGGCAAGCAGGGTGAAGTTTATTAATAAGTATAGTAAGCCTGCAATGACAAAGGTTTCTATAATTGCATAGCTCTGATTCATTAGTTTTTTAGCATAACCTGTCAGCTCCATGACCGCTATGGTTGATGCAAGGCTTGTACCTTTAATTGCAAGCACAATCTCATTGCTATAAGCGGGCAGGGCCTGCCTAATTGCCAAAGGGAATATTATTCTACGAAATCTTACCAACGTTGACATACCTATGGCTCTCGCGGCATCTACCTGTCCTCTTGGCACCGATTGCAGCCCGCCACGAAATACCTCGCTAACATATGCTGCGCTATTAAGTGATATTGCGAGTATTGCACAACGTATACCATCACTAAATATCCACCATAAGGCAGGTGAGTTGCGTACTAGTGGGATGGTTCCAATACCATAGTAAAGAATAAATAACTGTACTAGTAATGGGGTTCCACGAAATAAAGTACTGTACACGTAGGCACTGTTAGACAATATTGTGCTACCTGATAGTCGCATAAGGGCTAGTGTCAGCCCTAGAATAAGAGAGTAGGCTATAGACAATATGCCTATATATATAGTTAGCCCAAACCCTTTAAATAGATTCGTAATGGTGTGGTGGAACAGCTCGGCTTCTATCATTATTCTAGCGCCATCCCACGACCGTAATATCGTTCTGCAAGCGTAAATACCCCTTGGCTGGCAACTCCTATTACGAAGTACAAAGCTCCAGCCAACACATATAGTGCTAGCGGCTCTCTAGTAGATGCTGCTCCAAGCACTGCTGCCCGCATTAATTCAACCAAGCCTACAAGAGAAATTAGGGCTGTATCTTTTAAAGCGGTTTGCCACACATTATTTGCCCCGGGTAATGCATACCAAAACATTTGTGGAATAGTTATGCGACAAAGAATTTTTATTTTGGACATTCCAACTGCACGTGCTGCTTCAATTTGCCCATTTGGAATAGCTTGTAGAGCGCCTCTAAACACCTCTACACTATATGATCCGGATATTAAGCCTATAGCCAGAACGCCAACTATAAATGGGAACCATTTATTTATTCCGTCTTGCCAGTTTAGCCAATGAGATAGGTCGGAGGCCCATTGTATTGTTCCAAAAAACAAAAGATAGATTATTAACAGCTCTGGTATGCTACGAACCAGTGTTGTATATACGCTTACTAGCCCTTTTAGAAACAATGGACCATTAATTTTTATGCTGGCACCAGCTATTCCAATTAGAGTGCCAAGAACCATGCCCAAGGCCGATATTACTATGGTCATTGCTGCTCCTTTAAGGAGCATAAGACCCCAGCCTTGGGATAGTACGTCTAGCAAAGTATCCAGCATTTATAACGTTATTCGGTTTTGCAGATCTCGTAATTGGCGATATCTATGTCAAACCACTTCTCGCTGGCAGACTTAACAGTGCCGTCTTCTCTTAGATTGCACAGAGCTGCATC
>JAJYRX010000003.1 GCA_021793875.1 Pseudomonadota bacterium | reverse complement strand
ATCTGCTTAGTCTTGCTGCCGAAGGTAGCTGTACTATAGGCGGCAACTTGGCAACCAATGCTGGTGGCACGCAAGTATTGCGTTACGGAAATGCTCGTGATTTAACGCTGGGGCTTGAGGTTGTAACTGCTACTGGTGAAATAATGCACGGGTTAAGGGGGCTGCGTAAAGACAACACAGGTTATGACCTTAGGAACCTGTTTATAGGAAGTGAGGGTACCTTGGGTATTATTACTGCGGCTACGTTAAAACTTTTCCCCCAGCCTGTAGCTCAGTGCACAGCTATGTTGGCACTAGATTCAATAGATAACGCCGTCAAAGTATTAAGCATTGCTAGGCGCGGATTTGGGCCTGCGCTTACAGGCTTTGAGCTTATAGCAGGAAATTGTTTGCACGGTGTGGTGCAGTGTTACCCGGAGCAGCGCATTCCATTTGAGGGAGCATCTGCTGAATCCCCATGGTTTGCATTGTTAGAGCTATCAGATAGTGAAAGTGAAGAGCATGCGCGAGAGCGGTTTGAGGTAATACTAGGCGAGACACTAGAACAAGGGCTGGCACACGATGCAGTAATTGCAGAGAACATTTCTCAGAGCAATGCTTTATGGCACTTGCGGGAAAGCATACCGCTAGCCGAGCGTGCTTTTGGCAAGGGTATAAAGCACGATGTATCTATCCCGGTTTCTCTTATACCTGATTTTGTCCACACCACAAACGAGCTGGTGCAGCAGCATTTTGAAGGGCTGACACACATTATTTTTGGCCATCTGGGTGACGGTAATTTGCATTACAACCTAGCTACAGGAACCGAGTGGTCGCAAGAGCGTTTGCTAGAGGCGCAGGATGATATCTACCAGGTTGTACACGATAGCGTGCATACATTTAATGGCTCAATAAGCGCAGAGCATGGTGTTGGGCAACTTAAGCGCGATTTGCTTCCGCGTTACAAAGACCCTGTAGAGCTTGAGCTTATGCGTCAAATTAAGAAGGTTCTAGACCCAAAAAATATTATGAACCCAGGCAAGGTGGTTTAGCGTTGACAGCTAGGGCAGTAGTAGGTAGCACGCTGCCCTTGCACTATTCTAACTATGGACGTGCCACATGCTTTACAGGGTTTTCCTTCTTTATCGTAAACTTGAGCATGGAGCTCAAAATACGCCCCTGGTTCGCCAGTAGCATTAATGTAGTCACGCAGTGTTGATCCACCAGACTCCAACGCTTGTTTAAGCGTTTGTTGTATGCTTGCCACAAGGGATTTGCAACGCTTAAGTGATATTTTCCCAGCAGCTGTGGTTGGCCTTATACCAGCTTTAAACAAAGCTTCAGAAGCATATATATTGCCAACTCCAACAACTATAGTACCACCCAGTAAGGCCTGTTTTATAGCCTGCTTTTTACCAGCAAGGCGTTTGTGAAGCCAGGCTCCTGTGAATTCGGGGTCGAAGGGCTCTATACCTAGTTTTACTAAGAGAGGATGGTTTTCTTCTGCAGGCCCTTTGCTTGCAGGATGCCAAAGTACACAACCAAACCTTCGCGGATCATGTAAAACAAATCGTGCATCGTTAAACCACCACTCTATATGGTCGTGCTTTAGAAGAGTATCGTTGGGGTTTACGCGACGAAGAGAACCAGACATACCTAAATGTACTAGCTGAGTTCCGTGCGAAAACTTAAATAGCAAATATTTGCCACGACGGTCACAGGACTGTACCTTATGACCAATGATGAGGCTTCCCATCTCGGGAATTACTGGCCATCGCATGCGTGGGTTATGTACAACAAATTGGCTAAGGGTTTGCCCAGTTATAACGGAATCAAGGCCGCGTCTGGTGGTTTCAACTTCTGGTAATTCAGGCATAAAAGTTAACTAGCATCTAAAATATTGTTTTGCTGTTATATTTTGCTTTACAGCACTAAGGGTTGCGCAAGCATAGTTTATCTAAATGAAAAGTATATTTTCTTTATTTGTGGTGTTATTTGCGTCGGCATTCGTTCTTCTGGGCGGCGCATGTGCCACCCATGGTCCCGAAATTAATGTTGACGATGATGCCAAGGTGCATTTACGTGCAGGTAACCTGCCTGAAGTAAATCTAACCTCATCTATATTATTTCACATATTGGTCGCCGAGCTCTCGGCCCAAGAGGGTGATTTCGATCAGGCAGCCCAAATATTTACTGAAATGGCTCGTACAACCATGGATCCTCGTCTTGCGCAACGAGGCTTTCAAGCCGCAATGGCAAGCCGTAATATGGATTTGGCATATCAGGCGGCGCGTACATGGGCAAACCTTGATCCAGACGATCCAGACGCCGTTGCTTCATCACTTGCGTTAGCTGCAACTAGTGGTAATACATCAGGGTTAGCAAATGCGCTAAGCAAGCGTATAAAGGGCGCAGAAAATAAAGAGCAGGCGGTTATGCATGCTTCGGCAATAATTAGCAAAATGCCCGATAAGAAGCTGGCACTTGAAATTCTTGACAAAGTGCTAGATAAAAAGCTTCTAAACATGGCTATTAGCCGCTTGGCCTTAGCCGATGCAGCGTGGGCAGCAGACGATGCCAAGCGGGCATACTCCGAGGCGGGTAAGGCTTTAAGGTTGGAGAAAAATTCTGAAGCAGCTGCTCAGCGAGTGCTGGAGTACGGCTTGCGCGTAAGCCCTAACGAAGCAATACGACGTGCAGAAGACTGGATCAGCAACAATCCTGATTCCCGCAAAATGCAAATGCTGTTTATAAACCGACTAGTAGGCAGGTCAGAATACTCGCTTGCTTTGTCTTATATAAGTCAATTGCGCAAGAAGTCTCCAGAAGATTTTGATCTTCTATTCGGTGAGGCTGAAATACGTGCTCAGGCAGGCCAGTATGAAAGGGCTAAAAGTCTGATTAACGAGTATATAAATGTGCAAACTCAGCGTAGGGAATCTCTTGATGATAGCGTTACAAGTGCACAATCCGATGTTTCCGATGCTCGTATGCTGCTTGTAAGAATTGCAGAAGAGGAAGGAGACCTAGGTGAGGCCGTGCGTCAAATTGACTTAATAGACGAACCATCTGTCCAGTTTGAGTCGCAAATTATGAAAGCGATAATACAGGGACGTATGGGTGAACTTGATATGGCGCGTGACACAATTGAGTCGTTAACCATGGCTAATGATGAGCAGCGCGCAACGGCAGCCATAACGCTTGCTTCAATTTATCGTGAGGCGGGCTTTACGGAAACAGCAGTAGATCTGCTTGTTAAAGCCGATAAAGAAATACCAGATAACCCCAATATTAAGTACGATCTTGGCATGATGTACATTCTGCAAGGAAAATACGAGCCTTTTGAAGCTCTTATGCTTAAGGTTATGGAGTTAGACCCTGAAAATGCTAACCCATATAATTCCCTTGGGTACACCCTTACTGATCAAAACAGGAGGCTAGATGAAGCAGGTAAGCTGCTTGAGCATGCATTAGAGCTAGACCCTGACAACCCGTACATACTAGATAGTGTAGGTTGGTACTTTTATAGGGTAAACGATCTTGAAGCTGCGCTTAACTACCTTAGACAGGCATACAGTCAAATGCCCGATACAGAAGTTGCGGCCCATCTTGGCGAAGTGTTATGGCGTAGTAATAAAAAAGACGAGGCGCGACGTATATGGGCCGAAGGGTATAAGCGTGACTCCGAAAATGAAACTTTGGTTAAAACCCTTAAACGCTTTAACGTACAGTTACCAGATTCCTGAAATATTGAATAATGCTTGTCAATAAATATTTTTTAAATCGCTTTTTTGTGTGGGCATTGGTATTGCTGGCTGTACTTGTAACTTCATGTGCCACGCCCCCTAGTGCAGGTTACTCCGTCACTCAAAATGAGTTGCATAGGTCTGGGCGATTTTCTCTAAATGTACAAAAGGCAGATGGCAGCAGAGAAGCTGTGCAAGGAGGGTTTGTCTGGTCAGATAATGGGGAAAGTCTGCAATTAGATCTCACCAACCCAGTGGGAAGCACTATGGCGCGTGTTCTGGTTAACCCAGATATGGCTGTGCTAGAGCGCAGCAATGGTCAACGTGAGTTAGCATATACTCCAGATCACCTTGTGGAGCAGGTTTTAGGTAGTCCAATACCAGTTTCAGGTCTGCGTTCCTGGCTTCACGGAAACACAGGGAAACCAGATGCCAGCAATGTTGAAAACGATAAAGATGGAAACCTTGCTTATTTTGAGCAACATGGCTGGCGTGTACAGTTGAGCCGCTATGACTCACTTGGGCCAACTCTTATTAGGCTCAACCGGCACGGACATCAGGGCGAAATTAGTGTCAGGCTTGCTATATCAGGGTCGTAGCTAATGAAGTCCGTGCTATACGACGTTCCGGCGCCAGCCAAAATTAATCTGTTTCTGCACGTTGTTGGTCAACGTAGTGACGGATACCATATGCTGCAAACGGTATTCAGGTTTGTAGATTTATACGACATTCTCGATTTTGAACTTCGCACAGATGGTCAAATAAGGCTTGTTAATAGTGAGCATTTAGGTTGGCCTGAGCATGAAGACTTAGCGATTAAGGCTGGTATGCTTTTGCAGAAGGCTACTTCTTCTAACTACGGTGTAAATATTAATATTAGAAAAAATATACCGGCGGGGGCAGGTCTGGGCGGGGGATCCAGTAATGCGGCAAGCGCTCTTATAGCTTTAAACAGGCTATGGGATACGGGTTTAAATCGTGATCAGCTAACAGAGTTGGCAAGAAGCCTTGGTGCTGATGTACCAGTATTCGTGAATGGGGATTCTGTATTTGCTCAGGGTACAGGCGACATTTTTGAAACTGTACACCTTAAACCAGCATATTATGTGCTGGTAATGCCAGACGCATCAGTAAATACCACTGTAGTGTTTAAGCATAATGATTTGACACGTGACACAAAATTAGTTAAAGTTTCGGACTTTACTGATTGGCAAGGGCCAGGATACTTTGGTCAGAACAATCTAGAAGCAGTTGCTTTTAAAACACAGCCAAACGTATATAATACAGCGCAGGTTTTAAAGGGCTTGGGTTTAAACGCCCGTATGACTGGTTCCGGATCTTGCTTTTTTGTTGAATCAAAATCACTGGATCAAGCCAGGCTGATACAACAAAAAATTTCAGTTAAAATAAAAACACGCGAAAGCGTAACGTCGCGGGTAATAAGGCAAACCTGGCTTACTGAAGGTTTGAACGAACATCCGCTCAAACACTGGACAAGCAGTTAAAAAATTGGGGAATAGCCAAGCTGGTTAAGGCACCGGATTTTGATTCCGGCATGCGAAGGTTCGAATCCTTCTTCCCCAGCCACCCACGACACTACCATCATGTCACAAGACCGCTTCATGATCTTCACCGGCACCGCAAACACACGTTTAGCGGTAGATGTAGCTAATCACCTCGATATGTCCCTGGGCAAAATGATGGTAGGACGGTTCTCCGACGGTGAAGTAATGGTTGAAATAAATGAAAATGTTCGTGGTAAAGACGTTTTCGTATTGCAGCCAACATGCGCACCTACTAACGATAACCTAATGGAAATAATGGTTATGGTAGATGCTTTAAGGCGCTCCTCAGCCGGAAAAATTACCGCTGCTATTCCATACTTTGGCTATGCCCGCCAAGATCGTCGTCCAAGGTCAGCGCGTGTGGCAATATCTGCGAAGGTAGTGGCCAATATGTTGCAGGTGGTAGGTGTAGATCGCGTGCTTACTATGGATCTTCACGCCGACCAAATTCAAGGTTTTTTCGACATTCCTGTAGATAACATATATGCTGGCCCTATTTTGCTGGGCGATATCTGGAGACGAAATTTCCAAGATCTAGTAGTGGTTTCACCCGACATAGGTGGAGTTGTAAGGGCGCGTGCCCTGGCAAAGCAGTTGGAAGCCGATCTGGCCATAATTGATAAACGACGTCCCCGTGCAAACGTTTCTGAAGTTATGAACATAATCGGAGAGGTAGAAGGGCGTACCTGCATAATTATGGACGATATGGTCGATACAGCCGGAACACTTTGCAAAGCGGCATCTGCTCTAAAAGAACGTGGTGCCACCTCGGTATATGCTTACTGCACACATCCGGTTCTGTCTGGTGGAGCCATAGAACGTGTAGCTGAATCTGAACTGGATGAGCTGGTTGTTACAGACACCATACCACTTACAGATGAAGCACGAGCATGCAAGCGCATAAGGCAGTTATCCTGTGCTTCCTTGCTAGGTGAAACTATCCTGCGTATTTCTAACGCTGAATCTGTAAGTTCACTTTTTGCTGATTAGTTTTTTCAAAGTGGCTTGCTGGTCGCGGCCAGCCACTTTTAAGGTGCAGCTTATGCTGCTTTTTTATTTAGGTTTATATACCTTTTTATTGGAGTACTTTCATGAAAGTCAACGCCACAACGCGTAGCAGTAAAGGGTCGAGTGCGAGCCGCCGCCTTCGCCGCGCAGGTCGTGTTCCAGCCATTTTATATGGTGGTAAGGGCGAAGCTGTTAGCCTTGAGCTCGATCACAACGAAATTTTCCACTCACTGCGCAAAGATGAGTTTCACGCATCCATTCTCGATATGATGCTAGACGGTAAAAAGCAATCTGTTTTGCTTCGTTCCGTACAATGGCATCCATATAAGCAGCAAGTGCTACATGTTGACTTTCAGCGTGTAAGTGCCAGCGATCCAATTACCACACGCGTACCGTTTAACTTCCTTAACGCCGATGAATGCCCTGCTGTTAAGCTTGATCAGCAGATTGTTTCTTACGTTACTACAGACCTGCAGATAACATGTTTACCAGCAGACCTGCCTACATCCATTGATGTAGATCTAATAGGTCTTGAAGCAGGCGGTAATGTTTATCTGTCTGAAATTTCCTTGCCAGAAGGCGTGGAATACAGTGGTACCGAAGAAGATCCTCTCCTTGTTGCAGCTCTTGCACGTCGCATAGCTTCTGAGTCTGAAGACGAAGAAGACGAGACCGAAGGCGAAGAGTCCGAGGATACCGATAGCGAAAGCGACGAAGAGTCCGAAGAGTAATCACTTACTGTTATTTGGACTTGTTTTAATGGGTGATAAGCCTATTCGTCTTATTGTAGGACTAGGGAACCCCGGGGCGCGTTACGAGTTAACCCGCCATAACGCGGGGTTCTGGCTAGCTGATCATATAGCAGATGATTTATCAGCTAGTTTCACTTCATCCAAGCCATTTTTTGCCCAGGTGGCTAATGGGCGTTTCAATAGCGAGCTAATAGTTATAGCTAAACCCGATACCTTTATGAATAAGTCGGGTCAAGCCGCGGGCGCTTTAATGCGTTTTTATAAACTCAGACCAGAACAGGTGCTAGTATTGCACGATGAGCTTGACCTTTCGCCCGGTCAGGTGAAAATGAAATTTGGTGGCGGTCACGCTGGTCATAATGGTCTTCGCGACATTCAATCAGTATTTGGCAGTCCTAACTTCTGGCGCATGCGTATTGGAATTGGGCATCCACGTGATTTTGGTCTTGAGCAGGCTGTAGCTTCCTTCGTTCTTAATGCGCCGAAAAACAGCGAGCTATCAGAAATAGAAAATGTAATTGATCGCTGCCGTGCTGTAATGCCTATGCTTTTGAACGGCGACTTTGAAAAAGCCATTGGCCAGTTGCATACTGGTAATGCGTAAGCTAGCAACAACAAATCGTGGCCTATTGTTTCGTGATCAAATACGAGACTTTCTATTTTTTGTTATAAGGCCAAGTCTTGCTCCAAGATTATCTTACCGACATACTAGCGGATCCATTTCCTCTGATTGGTTGTCCGCTTTACGCCCTGCATTTTTAATAAAATGGGCTTTGTTTTTATGGCTGGTAAACATTGTGGTATTAGGCCCTTTGGCGGTATCAGCTGCAACGGCTGGTGGGGCTGAGCACAGATTGGACGTACATGCCATACCATGGCTGCAAGCCATAATATGGGCACCAATAATAGAAGAGATGGTGTTCAGATACAGTCTGCGCCGAATATTCAGTGCATTGTGGCTGTTGCCATTAGCCGTGGTTCTGATGTTTTCCGGACCAACAGTATCTGCGCAGCTTATGTTAGTTGCACTATTGCTAGTTTGCTGGTGGCCAGCTATAAGAGGAAACCGTGCTTTAAAGGCAGTCTTATGGCCATATGCGCGCTTGTATAGTCGGCACTTTGCTATTGTTTTTCATGTTTTTAGTATTGCATTTGCCGCGGTTCATTTACATAACTTTAATTTGTCAGGTACGCCGCTTAGCTTATTGCCCTTGTTGGTTTTACCGCAATGGTTAACAGGTATGGTGCTAGGCTGGATGAGAGTTCGTTATGGTATTGGATCTTCAATTCTGCTGCACTCAATATTTAACAGCGGTCCATTATTATTGGTTTGGCTAATATTGCGTTACGTTCCCGATATTGCCGCCTTATAATGCTGTGCTTATTGTTTTTTAATCATTTATCTAATTATTTTCTGGAATTGTTATGTCCCTGCAATGTGGCATAGTTGGCCTGCCCAACGTTGGTAAATCGACCCTATTCAATGCCTTAACCCAGGCTGGTATAGCAGCTGAAAACTATCCGTTCTGCACTATAGAGCCTAATGTGGGTGTAGTTGAGGTTCCCGATCCAAGGCTACAGCCTTTAGCCGAAATAGTTAAGCCAGAGCGCGTGCTGCCTGCTGTGGTTGAGTTTGTGGATATTGCGGGTCTAGTAGCTGGTGCATCTAAGGGTGAAGGGTTGGGCAATCAGTTTTTAGCCAATATACGTGAAACTCACGCAATTGTTCATGTGGTGCGTTGTTTTGAAGACGACAATGTGGTGCACGTTTCTGGACGTGTAGATCCTATATCTGATATAGAAATAATAAATACAGAACTAGCTCTTGCCGATTTGGCTGTTGCAGAAAGAGCATTGCAGCGTAATCAAAAGACAGCTCGAGCTGGTGACAAGGAAGCGATTAAATTAGTTTCTATATTAGAGAAGGTTATAGCGCATCTTGACCAAGGAAAGTCTGTGCGCTCTATGTCATTAAGCGACGATGAGCTTGAGCTTATTAAATCTTATGCTTTTATAACAGCTAAGCCCGCTCTATATGTTGCTAATGTTACGGAAGACGGTTTCGAGGATAACCCCCATCTTACTGCTGTTGAAAATTATGCTAAAGCAGAGAATGCGCCTGTAGTTGCGGTTTGTGCAGCCATTGAAGCTGAAATAGCCGACCTTGACGATGAGGATAAAGCTGAGTTCCTTGCTGATCTTGGTATGTCTGAGCCAGGTCTTAATCGAGTTATACGTGCTGGATATCAGTTGCTTGGTCTGCAAACATACTTCACTGCAGGTGTAAAAGAGGTTAGGGCATGGACTATAAAAGTTGGTGATACTGCTCCTAAAGCAGCAGGGGTTATACACACCGACTTTGAGCGCGGTTTTATACGAGCGCAAACCATTTCCTACGATGATTTTATTGCTCATAAGGGCGAACAAGGTGCCAAAGAGGCGGGCAAAATGAGAGCGGAGGGTAAAGACTACATAGTGCAAGATGGGGACGTCTTGAACTTTTTATTTAACGTATAAAAATTACCGTTCCCCGGCACCAAGCAATTTATGTTGGGTGCTGGGATCAAGCAACAAAGCTTCAGAGAGGTTGTTGTACGCTACTTGTCCGGCTTCAAGTATTATTGCTCTATTGGTTATTGGAAGAACCTGATGTGGGTGTTGTTCTATTATTACAATGGCCATTTCCGACTCGCTAATCATGCTACATATAGCTTGTAAAACCATATTAGCAACAGAAGGAGACAGCCCTTCTAACGGCTCATCCATAAGAAGAATTTTTGGGTTGGTCATTAACGCTCTGGCAATTGCTAGCATTTGCTGCTCCCCACCAGATAATTGATTGCCGTAGTTGTTAGACCTTTCCAATAACTTTGGGAACAATCTGTAAACAAGCTTTAAGTTCCAGTAGCCTGGCCGTTTAACTACATCTAAGTTCTCAAACACGGTTAATGGCTGAAATACACAGCGTTCCTGCGGCACCCAACCAATACCCATACGGGCTCGTTTATATGACGGCAAACTGGTTATATTGGTTTTGTCTAGCCAGATATTTCCGGAGTGAACTGTTGTAAGGCCCATTATGGTGTTTATTAGTGTAGTTTTACCCATGCCATTGCGGCCAAGAATAGCCGTTGCGCTACCGGCTTGTATGTTTAGGGATACATCTTGCAAAACTATAGAATTACCGTAGCCAGCACTAAGGCTGTCAATGCTTACCAGATTCATTAAACGTCTTTATATAAGGCCTTATTTTCAACAGTTTGCATGGCCTGTTTGTACATTATCCAGGCAATGCTGCCAGCCGCTATATTGCCAACTAACACACCTATAAATAGCCCTTTCATTTCAGCTATTAACGAGCCTAGCCAAAGAGCTGGCAAATAGCATATAAACAGCCGTAATGCCGAAATTTTTACAGCTTTTATTGGCATTCCTAATGCGTTTGTTGTGGAAACCATAATCATGCAAGTACCAAGAGCTCCAAAGCTTAAGGGTACAACAATAAACCACATTTGCATGTACCTTATAACGGCTGGGTCAGAGCTAAGTAACCCAGGTAGCAACCACGATAATGATATCCAGAAAACTGCTATTACTGCCTGTAGAATAAGTACAAACTTAACTGCCAGTAATATTAGTTGGTGTATTTTGCCATATTCACGGGCTCCAAATAATCGTCCTACCATTGGTGGCATGGATGATGTAAGTGCAAGCACTATAACTATGGAAAAGAACTCCAGCCGGCTTGCAAGAGCCCAACTAGCTACAGCAGACGCACCGAATCCGGCTACTATGGTTGTGGCGGTCATGGCGGCTATACCGGGCATTAATTGGCTAAGCATAGCTGGTCCACTAATAAAACCCAAGTCTTTAAAAGCAGTCCATACAGGTAATGATTTAGTACTGTACTTGACCCATCGGTACAGTTTTATGCGTTTCCACATAATTAAACTGCCAATGAAAAAAGATAGGTTGGTTGCCCATGCGGCTCCTGGCAGACCCCAGTCAAAAACAAAAATAAGAATAGGGTCAAATAAAGTATTTAAAACGCTAGTTAATAGCATTACGGCTCCGGGAAGCTTGGTGTTACCTTGGGCCCTTGCTACGCTGTAAGCCAGATAAAGCGTAGCTCCCATCCATACACTAATTAGCCATGGTACCCAGTATCCTGATATGGTTGACCATAATAGTGCGGGGGCGTCCAGAGCTGTAAGTATTAGGTCGCGTGTCACCCATGCGATTATGCACAGAACAGCCATAAGTGCACTGCCAGTTAAAAGTATGAACCCCCCTAAATTGCGTGCTAAACGTTGGTTTTTAGCACCTATAGCGCGTGAAATAAGTGCGGTTGTAGCAATTCCCAATCCAATTTGCACACCTATAAGCAGCTGGTTAACAGCTACAGTGAAGCCCAGTGCTGCAAGTGGCTCGGTTCCAAGCATGCTTATAAATATGCTGTCAACGAGCTGGTAGCCCATTAAGGCCACTACACCAATTAGCATGGGCCATGTCATACTGTATAGTGCATTGCCCAGTGTTTGCCCGTTGAAGAGCGAGTTATTTTTTATGCTGCTTGATTTGTTCATCAATTGATTTTCTATAATATAGGGCTGTTATGTAATAATCCGCATGTTCAATGTGGATGCCACAACATACTTTAATTTTTTAAGCCACAATAGTTTACTTTGTGGTTAAGTCCGATATGCATCGGTATGGAAAAGGTTCATGACACGTATTGTACTTTTTGAAAACATTCATCCTAGTGCCCGCGAGGTTTTTGAGGCAGCTGGTTACACAGATATAACCACATATGGTGAGGCTTTGTCAGGCGATGATCTGCATAAAGCTATTGATGGTGCCCAAGTGTTGGGTATACGGTCTCGAACTCAGCTTACAGCTGATGTTCTCGACAAGGTGCCAAACTTAAAGGCTATAGGGTGTTTCTGTATAGGCACTAACCAAGTAGACCTTGATCATGCTTTGTCTATGGGTGTGCCTGTATTTAATGCGCCTTTTTCAAACACTAGGTCGGTTGCTGAAATGGTACTTGCCGAAGCCATATTATTATTGCGCCGCATTCCTGAGAAAAACTTTAGGGTTCACCAGGGTTTTTGGGACAAAACAGCTGAGGGGGCATACGAGGCGCGTGGTAAAACGCTTGGAATTGTAGGTTATGGAAATATAGGCTCTCAAGTTGGTACTTTGGCTGAAGCAGCCGGCATGCATGTTATTTTCCACGATATAGAAGCAAAGCTGCCACTTGGTAATGCTAAAGCCACGGCTTCACTAAAGAAGTTTTTAGCCCAGGCTGATGTAGTAACGCTTCATGTACCAGGTGGTGAAGCAACTAACAACCTAATAAATGCTGATGCAATAGCTGCCATGAAACCCGGTTCTATACTAATTAATGCATCAAGAGGAACAGTTGTAGATATAGACGCATTGCATAAGGCTTTAGAGTCCGGTCATATATCAGGGGCTGCAATTGATGTTTTCCCAGTAGAACCAAAAAGTGTTAATGAACCTTTAGATAGCCCCTTGCGTGGTATGCATAATGTCATCTTAACCCCTCACATTGGTGGTAGCACACAAGAATCACAAGAAAACATTGGGCGTGAGGTTGCTGATAAGCTTGTTTCTTATATTAGAACTGGTGCTAGCAAGGGCTCGGTTAACTTCCCAGAGCTACGTTATCGCGATATCAATGGCATAGCTAGAATGCTATATATACACAAAAATATGCCTGGTGCAATGGGCAGTCTTTCAAGTCTTATGGCTAAGCATGGTATTAATATAGTTAGCCAGCGACTGCAAACTAAAGGATCTATAGGTTATGCCATGACAGATGTAGATTCAGCAATTCCAGATGAGGTCATGCAAGAGCTACAAAATAGTGAAGTTACTATTCGCTGCGAACTGATTCAACCTTAATTCTAATTTCCCCCTCTATATGTGATTCTGTAGAGGGGGTTATAAGGTCTTGCAAGCTGTGTTTATTTAAATGGTCCATGAAGCGTGATAAAGCTTCAGATAAAATTCTAGGTAGCGCGCAGTTCCCTATAAGGGTGCATGTCTGGTTGTCGCCCAAGCACTCAACCAGGTCCATATCATTTTCCATATCCCTAATTACTTCCCCCAGCTTTATAGCGCTTGGTTCATGAGCTAGTCGCATGCCACCATTTTTGCCTCTTATAGTTTCAATCCATCCATGGCGACTAAGGCGATTTGTGACTTTCATTAAATGAGATTGTGATATGTCATGAAACTCGGTTATTTCCGATATGGTGCATAGTCTCTCTGGATGGTTGCCAAGGTACATAAGAAGACGCATTGCGTAATCTGTCATGGTGGTCAAGCGCATGGGGACCTCGTGTTCATTAGAAGCGTGGACGTATTAGCATAGGCGTGAATCGCCATAAGTACAGGCCCATGCATACTATCCATGAAAGTGCTGCTGCGTCTAAAAATGGCTTGTAGTAGGCTCCTGGCCATAGCGCTGCTATACGAAACACTACGGCTGCGATCATAAAGTAATAGCTAACTAGCATGCTCGCATCTAGTGCTAGCGGCCGTCCAAGGTGGCCAAGAGCTGTACGGGTAACCATGCCGATAATAAGAACCGAGAAACCACCCATACCTATCATATGTACATGAGCGGCAGCCCGTCCAAGTGCACCACTGGTTAGTCCTGATAGCTGTGCGGCAGCCATTATCAGGCCAACACCGGTTGCCGCATAGCCAAGATATAAAATCCATAGCATGGGGTTGTGCAGCACAGCCTTGGGTTTCCAGCGAACTACTTGTATTAAACAAATTACACCAGTTAGTGCTAGAGCGACAGCCATAACTATATATTGCCCGGCCAGTCCGACAAGTATGGCTAATATGGTTAGAGCCAGTTGTATGTGTCCACTTCTAACTTGCATTGGTATATCTAGCCCAGAAACCCTACGCATAGCAAAGAAGGGTATTACCCTGCGGCCTATAAGCAAAACTATAAGAGCCATGCAAAGCATGCCGAAATTAAACTGTCGTATTATTTCCAAATAGCTGCCTGACATTACTGCCCGTAGATACATTACGTTAAATAGACCCAAGCCAATAAGCATTAGTGGCAAGCCGTAATTCCGTTGGTTATTACTTTTTAGTACTACCCTTAAAACACAAATTCCGCTAATGGCAAAAAATGCTGTTTCTGCAATTGCCGCCACCCAGAAAGCACTATTACCACCTATTAGGTATCCGGCGCGGGCAATTGCCCATAGCACGCATAGCCATCCAAGAGGGTAACCTTTTAGAGGGTTTATTTTGGTCCAGGTGGCGCTAGCTGTTAATAAAAAGCCAACGGCTATGGTTGCTATAAATGCCCACAGCATTTCATGTGCATGCCAGCTAAGGCCGTCAAATGGGGCCTTAATTATCGTAGGAGCGAAAATCCATATTGCAACAGATACTAGGGCCCATAGACATCCTGCTATGTATAGTGGCCTGAATCCCAAACTCAGAAAATCTGTAATATTTGGGGAACCGCTTGCAGAAGCATTTATGCTCATGTTTTATAACACCTTGATTTATGGACTATAGGAAGCAATACAAGTTAATGCTCATATTTTGAGTAACTTTGTGCAAATCATAACATGAATTTAATATGCATCTTATGTATTATTAATTTATTATTCTCATATGACAATTATTTGCGTTAGGATTACGCTATGAACGCGTATATACAAAAAGTCAACGATTGGTTTGCTGTTGCTGGCCAGCTTGATGCGAACGACATGAAGCATGTTTCCGAAGCAGGCTTCAAAAGTGTAATAATAAATCGTCCCGATTACGAAGCAGGCCCACATCAGCCGCCGTCCGACCAGGTGATGCAAGCTGCACGTGACGCTGGAATGGAAGTAAGGTATCAGCCAGTCATAAGTGGAGCGTTAACTGAGGCAGATGCAATTCTTTTTGCGCAGCTACTAGAGCAGTTGCCCAAACCGATTCTTGCATACTGTCGTTCTGGTGGTCGGTGTTTTAATTTGTTCGTCATGGCATCTGCTGTGTAATTGATTAGTCGCAAACAAAATCAACGTGTTGTTTTGGCTTTGATCGTCATACAGGTTAAGCTAACAGTATGTAATCGCAACAAGGTGTAGCATCTATGTTTAAAAAAATACTTATTCCAACTGATGGTTCTCCTTTGTCAGCTCAAGCAGCAAATAAAGGCGTGTGTTTCGCACGCGAAATAGGTGCTGAAGTAGTCGCTCTTTACGTTACGCAACCATTTGCAGCCACTGTTGGCTTCGATGGAATGGCCGCAGCATATGCGATCACCGATGAAGACTACGATAAAACCGCTGCCGAGCAGGCAAATAAATATGTGAAGTCCGTACTAGACAGGGCTGAAACCGCGGGTGTTACCGCCACGGGTAAGGTGGTGTCCAACTTTAATGTTGCTGACGGTTTGGTACAGGCTGCTGAAGATTACGACTGTGATCTCATATTCATAGGTAGCCATGGTCGTAGTGGTTTATCTAGGCTATTGTTAGGCAGCGTTACCAACAAAGTTTTAAGTTTGGCTAAAACCGCCGTGCTTGTATATAGAGTAAAACCTTCCGACAAAGCACTGTAAAAAACAGCTCATATGGTCTTTAACCGCAATTGCGCGGTATCATACACATATGAGCAAAGTAATATATTTCAGGGACCAACTAAAACGACCCTTACGTGATCTACGAATTTCCGTAACAGACCGCTGTAATTTCCGTTGCACATATTGCATGCCGCGTGAAATATTTGGTCCCGACCACGTTTTCCTGCCACGTTCGTCACTACTTACTTTTGATGAAATATTCAGGTTTGCAAAAGTAGCTGTGTCTAGTGGAATTGAAAAAATTCGCTTAACAGGTGGCGAGCCTTTGTTGCGCAAAGATATAGAACATCTTATTGCTAAACTAGCTACATTACGCACACCGGCAGGCAACAAAATAGACCTTACCTTAACCACAAATGGCACCTTGCTTGGTAAAAAAGCAGCTGCTTTAAAAGAGGCCGGTCTTACGCGTGTAACAGTTAGCCTTGATGCTCTAAATCAAGACATATTTGCACAAATGAGTGATAGCCGCGTTAGCGTTGAAACAGTTCTTGACAGCATAAACCAGGCGGGTGAGGCTGGTCTAAAACCGGTCAAGGTAAATATGGTGGTGCGAAAGGGTATTAACGATCATCAAATACTACCTATGGCTCGCCATTTTCGTGGCAGCGGTCATATTCTCCGGTTCATAGAGTATATGGATGTTGGTGATACCAATGGCTGGAATATGCAAGAGGTCGTAACCGGTAAAGAAATAATAGACATAATATCAACCGAGTTCCCTCTAAAATCCCGTGAGGCAGAACACCACGGTCAAGTCGCAAAATCATGGGAATATAAAGATGGTGCTGGTGAAATTGGCGTTATAACTAGTGTTTCACAGCCGTTCTGTGGTGATTGCACCCGTCTTAGGCTGTCACCTGAGGGTAAAATGTTTTTATGCTTATTTGCCAGTAAAGGGTTTGACATTAGGGCGATGTTGCGTAGCGGAGCCTCTGATCAGGAAATACAATCCCGTTTGGCATCCGTCTGGGGAGCTCGTACCGACCAATACTCTGAGCAGCGTGGTGCCAATATGCCCACCGATGGACCCAAAATAGAAATGAGTTACATAGGCGGTTAACATTATTGCGTGTCTGAATATGAAGTTTTCAGCATTAATTCTTGCCGGTGGTCGTAGTAGTCGTATGCAAGACCCAAATATGGTTGAGTTTATTGAAAAAGGCTTGGTAAAACTTCATGACAAACCTCTTGTAAGCTGGGTAATATCTGCCTTACCGACAAATACAGAACAAATATACATAAGTGCTAATACAAGTCATAACATATACTCTCGTTATGGGAGGGTAGTTCCTGACGATGTTAGGTATGGTGAATACAGTGGTCCATTGGCTGGTATAGCTTCTGCTTTGAAAGTATGTGATAGCGACTGGTTATATGTGGTACCTGTTGATGTTCCCAGGCCCCCAAGTCATATTCTTCAAGGGTTACAAGAGTATGTAAACGACAGCGGTTCACATCTAGCTTATATCGATACTACTCTTGGGCTGCAGCCACTGTTCATGCTTATACATAAAAACATGTATAAATATATAGATGAGTCGGTAATAGGTGGTACCAAAAGGGTAAGGAAGTGGCTTATGCGGTATGGTAAGCCGCACAGCATAAACGTTAAAGAAGATGACTTTTTTAATATAAATACGCCCGCTGACCTTGAGCGGGCGCATTCTATAATATCAGCTTAGCCAGTGTTTGAAATCATAAAAGGCTACTGTATCACCGTTACTATATTTGCCGCCAGCCGGTAAACGGGCTACACCATCGGCCCACGACAAAGAGCTTATTATTGCTGAGCCCTGGTCGGAGTGTGGGTGCAGGGTGAGGTTACCGTTATTATCGTATGTGGCTTTTACCCTGACGAAATCGTCACGTCCTCCACCTAGGGTGCGCTGTGTATTTAACTTACCATACGATATGGTCGGCGTAGTGCAAGTTCGACCTTGTATTTTTCTTATAAGAGGGGATACCAGTACGGTTAGTACTACAAACGAAGATACAGGGTTGCCCGGTAGGCAAACTACAGGCTTGTTATTTATATGTGCCATTGCAACTGGTTTGCCAGGTTTCATGCTTACACGCCACATGTCTAAGCTGCCACCTAGCGATTCTATAGTGGGTTTGACTAGGTCTTTATCACCCACTGAAACCCCGCCAACTGTAATTATTAGGTCACAGTCATTTAGCAAGGTGTTGAACGCTTCTTTTATGGACTCTGGCGTGTCTGAAGCATGTACGGTATGAGTTACCTGTACCCCCATATTGCTTAGCATAGAGGTAAGCATAGGGGCATTAGAGTTGTATATTTGTTCTGGTGCGCGCGATTGTCCAGGGTTAACTAGTTCGTCGCCATTTGTAAGAACACCAGCTTTTAAAGGCTTATAAACCTCAACACTTGCTATTCCTTGTGAGGCAAGCAGTGCTATTTCACCTGCACCAATTTTTGTGCCAGCAAGAATGATGTTGGAGCCTTTGCGTACATCTTCACCTTTGTATCGTATATGGCGACCTTTTTCTGGTGCTGGGTCGAATACAACTTGATTGTTTTTTTCTGTTGCATGTTCTTGCATAACAACAGTATCGGCGCCTTCGGGAATAATGCTCCCAGTAAATAATCGTATAGCTTTTCCTGGCTCCAGGGCAGATGCGCTATCACCAGCAAATACGTGCTCTTGTATAGGAAGGGGTTTGCCAAGTTGAAAGTCGTGGGCTCGCAAAGCATAACCATCCATAGCGCTGTTATCGGCTGGAGGTAGGTCAAGAGTTGCTGTTATGGTTTGTGCGATTATGCGGCCGCTTGCATTGGCAAGGTTAACTGATTCTATTTTGCTTATAGGGGTGCCGGCAGAGGCAAGTTTAGACTGTGCGGTATCGAAATCTAGCATTAAATTTACTGTATGGTTATTTGAACATGGTTGCAAAATTACAAGGTTTTTGCTTGCTATTTAGCTGGTTAAGCAGAATGCCATTCCAGGCTAACAGACAGGCAGAAGGAGACCCTGGTATGCAGAATACTAGCTTGTTATTTGCCAGCCCTGCTATAGCATCTGACTGTATAGATGAGCTACCTATGTCTTGGTAAGATAAGTGCCGAAATAGCTCACCAAACCCGGTTATAACGTTATCTAACAAAGGCCTTACTGCTGGAATGGTAGCTTTGTCATGGGTAAAGCCAGTGCCGCCATTAATAATTATTACATTTACATCAGAACTTATTAACAGCTCGCATAATGATAGTCTAATTTTCCAAATGTTATTTGGCACTATTATGTTGCCAGCTACTTTGTGTCCAGCCTTTTGTGCCTCTTTAGCAAGTAGCTGCCCGGCAGTATCGTTCTCTTCTGTTCGGGAGTCTGATACTGTAACTATAGATATAGATAAAGGTATTGTTGTCATAAGTAGTTAGCAATTCCAAGTGGCTGTTTTGCGTGCGTCAGATTCTTGCTGTTCAACCCAGAAGCTTTTGCCACTTTTGAGGTTTTCACGCTTCCAGAATGGGGCGCGTGTTTTCAGGGTATCTATTATGAATTCGGCTGCGCGAAATGCATGGCCTCTGTGTATGCTTGATACACCTACATAAACAATTTGCTCGGTAAGGTTAAGCTCACCCACCCTATGTACAATTATGCAGTCTATTATGTCCCACCTTTGCTTAGCCTGTTGGCAAAGGTTTTCTAGCTCCCGCTCACACATACCAGGGTAGTGTTCAAGAAACAACGATTCAGTGGGAGTATTTCCAGCGTAGTCGCGTACATATCCAACAAAGGTTACAATAGCACCAGCTTTGCCTTTGGCCCTAAGGCGCAGTTGTTCGTTTAAGGCAGCCGCGTCAAAGTCAGCTTCTTGTACTGTAACGTCAGTATTGGTTGCAGAATTAGCAGTCATGCTAATTGTCCCCATCAAAAAATTATTATCCGCCTGTAACGGGCTCGAATACTGCCACCTCATCACCAGGTTTTATGGTGTCCCCAGGGCTGGCATGGTATTGGTTAATAGCAATTTGCAATCTGGAAACAGGTGCAATTTGGGGGTATTTTTGTTCTAGCATATTGAGTAGTTCTGTACCTGTTACTGTGCCCTCAAGAGGCCATTGCTCTTGACGTTGTTGCAATAGCTCGGCAACCTGTGCAAAGTACAGTAGTTTAATTGTTGTGCCACTCACCGCTTTTACCTCCAGATTTAAACTTCAGGCGAACCTGTTCTATAACTATTGCTTTGTCAGCAGCTTTGCACATGTCGTAAATAGTTAATGCAGCAACGCTGCAGGCAGTCATGGCCTCCATTTCAACGCCTGTAACAAAGCTGGTTTTACATGTGGCCACAATGTCTATACTGCTGTCTGCATCGTTTGGTAAGAATTCTATGCCTACAAAGCTTAATGGCAAGCTATGACAAAGTGGAATAAGCTCTGCGCACCGCTTGGCAGCCATAACGCCGGCTACACGTGCTGTATTTAATACCTCGCCTTTAGCGTTTTCACTGGCTGTAAGTAACTTGTATGCCTGTTTACCCATACGAACCGTGCCATGAGCTATTGCTACGCGGTCTGTGTTGCTTTTGCTGCTTACATCGACCATTTTTACTTGGCCGCGTTCATCAAGGTGGGTAAGAGTAGTTTCTGCCATTTGTTCACAATAAAAAAGTACTGATTAATAGATTTTAACGGTTGTTGTTTCGAGTTGCTGATGCGTTATACGGTTCGTGCATTTTTCTCGCTTTATTTAGCTACCCTGGTATTGCTAAGTGGATCGGGCTTGTTCAATACATATATGGGTTTAAGGTTAACATCTAGCTCGGTATCAGAAACCTGGGTAGGTGCCCTTATTGCTGCATACTACCTTGGTCT
>JAJYRX010000179.1 GCA_021793875.1 Pseudomonadota bacterium | reverse complement strand
ACGTCCAGACCGCTTATATCGTGTATTTCCCAGTCCAGCAATATAAGATCAAAATCATGCTCCTTAACAAGAGCAGAAATTAATTGATTACCTGTGGTAAACAGTTCGCATGAATAACCATTATGTTCTAGCAAGTTGTGTATTAGCTTGCCTTGTGCAAGGTCATCTTCTAATGAAGCTATTTTTATCATAGGGGTCATTAACTTGTTGCCTCCAGTATTGTAAATTGACGACAACAGCAAAAATTTTGTGGATTCGAAGTTGTAACTATATTAACCTATGCGGTGTTGTTATATATAAGCATACCCATATAAAATTTAGTTTATGCAGCTAACTGGGTATATGTTGTTAAAAGGTTGTTGTATTGCACGGCTAAATCATGGTATTATTTACGGCTTACTTGGTTTAGGTGTTTAAAATTGCCTGAACCCAGCTTGCAAGCTATGCAATTTTCCGCTCTTTTACAGAATAAAGTACGTTGTGGAGCGGCAATTGCCTAAACCGCCCACACGGCGTAATTTTGTACGTAAAAGATAGGAACTCTCAAACTCATGCCAACTATTAGTCAGCTTCTGCGCAAGCCACGCAGCGTTAGTCGCGCCGGCGTAAAAAGCCCTGCGCTTGAAAACTGCCCTCAGCGTCGCGGTGTTTGTACCCGCGTTTACACAACTACACCTAAAAAGCCTAACTCCGCACTGCGTAAGGTTGCTAAGGTTCGTCTAACCAATGGATACGAAGTAATTTCTTACATTGGTGGTGAAGGCCACAACCTGCAAGAGCACTCTGTGGTGCTTGTTCGTGGTGGTCGTGTTAAAGACTTACCAGGTGTTCGTTACCACATTGTTCGTGGCGCTCTCGACCTGCAGGGTGTTAAAGATCGCAAACAGGCCCGTTCTAAGTACGGTGCCAAGCGTCCAAAAGCTTAAATTTATAACGGGCTGTTTTGGCCCAACAGGTGCAGCCGTGGTTTAAGCCCCGGCATGTAAGTGGTCATTGTGATCAATGGCCGTGACCGCAAATAGCGGTGCAACTGAACTGTCACAAGGAAATAAAAATGCCTCGTCGTCGCGAAGTACCAAAACGAGAAATACTGCCAGATCCAATATACGGTAGTGTTGAGCTAGCTAAATTCATGAACGTTGTTATGCTTTCCGGTAAGAAAGCAGTAGCAGAACGCATTGTTTATGGTGCGTTAGAAGAAGTTAAAGCCAAAACTGGCAAAGAGCCTTTAGAGGTGTTTAACCAGGCTATTAACAACATCAAGCCAGTTGTAGAAGTTAAAAGCCGTCGTGTGGGCGGTGCAAACTATCAGGTTCCTGTCGAGGTGCGTCCTATACGTCGCCTTGCTTTGGCAATGCGCTGGTTACGCGAAGCTGCTAAGAAGCGTAGTGAAAAATCCATGGATATGCGTCTAGCTGGTGAACTCATGGAAGCAGCAGAAGGTCGCGGTGGCGCAATGAGAAAACGCGAAGAAACACACCGTATGGCTGAAGCTAATAAGGCATTTAGCCACTTCCGCTGGTAAATCAAGGACTCAGAAATGGCCCGCAAAACCCCAATCGAGCGTTATCGCAATATAGGTATTTCAGCACATATTGATGCTGGAAAAACCACTACCACAGAACGCATATTGTTCTATACGGGTATTAACCACAAAATTGGTGAAACCCACGAAGGCTCTGCCACCATGGACTGGATGGAGCAAGAGCAAGAGCGCGGTATTACCATTACCTCCGCTGCCACAACCACTTTCTGGTCTGGTATGGATGGAAATTACCCCGCGCACCACATAAATATTATTGATACACCAGGGCACGTAGACTTTACTATTGAAGTTGAGCGTTCCATGCGTGTTCTTGATGGTGCATGTATGGTGTACTGCTCTGTTGGTGGTGTACAGCCACAATCAGAAACCGTATGGCGCCAGGCTAACAAATATAATGTGCCGCGTCTTGCGTTCATTAACAAAATGGACCGCACAGGCGCTAACTTCTTTAAAGTGTTCGAGCAGCTTAAGGTAAGGCTTAACGCTAATCCTGTAGCTATAGTTCTACCAATTGGTGCAGAAGAAGGCTTCCAGGGTGTAGTAGACCTTGTCAAAATGAAAGGTATTATCTGGGATGAAGCCAGCTACGGTGTTAAGTTTGAATATGTGGACATACCTGCTGATATGCAGGAGCAAGCTGAAGAGTGGCGCGAGAAGCTGGTAGAAACCGCAGCGGAAGCTAACGAAGAGCTAATGGATAAGTACCTGGAGACAGGTGAGCTTACAGAAGCCGAAATAAACCAGGGTCTTCGTATACGTACCATTGCTGGAGAAATACAGCCCGTGTTGTGTGGTACAGCATTCAAGAACAAGGGCGTTCAGCGCATGCTAGACGCTGTTATAGATTATCTTCCTTCACCTGTAGATATTCCTGCTGTTCAGGGTGTTGATGATGAAGGAAATCCAGTAACACGCCCAGCCGATGACAAAGGCAAGTTCGCAGCATTGTCATTTAAGCTAATGTCCGATCCGTTTGTTGGTCAGCTTACCTTTGTGCGAGTGTACTCAGGAATTCTACGCTCAGGTGACACTGTGTACAACCCGGCTAAAGGAAAGCGCGAGCGCATTGGCCGTATACTTCAAATGCATGCTAACAGCCGTAACGAGATCAAAGAAGTGGTTGCGGGTGATATTGCTGCTGTTGTTGGTCTTAAAGAGGTTACGACTGGTGAAACCTTGTGTGATCTAGATTCGCACATTTTACTTGAACGTATGGAGTTCCCAGAGCCGGTAATATCTCAAGCGGTAGAGCCAAAAACAAAAGCTGACCAGGAGAAAATGGGTGTTGCCTTATCCCGATTGGCACAAGAAGACCCGTCATTCCGTGTTAGCAGTGATGAAGAGTCTGGCCAGACCATTATTTCTGGTATGGGGGAGCTTCACCTGGAGGTTATTATTGACCGTATGCGCCGCGAGTTTAATGTCGAGGCAAACATTGGTAAGCCACAAGTAGCATACCGTGAAACTATACGTTCAGTATGTGAAGAGGTTGAAGGCAAGTTTGTACGTCAGTCTGGAGGTCGTGGTCAATACGGTCACGTCGTGCTTAAGCTTGAGCCTCTTCCACCTGGCGGCGGCTACGAGTTTGTTGACGAAATTAAAGGTGGTGTTGTTCCACGCGAATACATACCAGCCGTCGACAAAGGTATTCAGGAAACATTGCCCGCAGGCGTGCTGGCAGGTTATCCAGTGGTAGATGTTAAGGTAACCCTATTCTTTGGTTCTTACCACGACGTCGACTCCAACGAAAACGCATTTAAAATCGCTGCTTCCATGGGTTTCAAAGAGGGTATGCGTAAAGCCAATCCCGTTCTTCTTGAGCCCATGATGGCTGTAGAGGTCGAGACACCTGAAGAGTATGCTGGTACCGTAATGGGTGACCTATCTTCACGTCGCGGCTTGGTTCAAGGTATGGACGATATCGCTGGGGGCGGTAAGCTTGTTAAAGCCGAAGTGCCATTGGCAGAAATGTTCGGCTACGCAACCAGTCTGCGTTCGCAAACGCAGGGTCGTGCCACCTACACAATGGAGTTCAAGCATTATGCAGAAGCTCCAAAGAACGTTGCAGATGAAATCATCAGCGCTCGTAGTCAATAATTCAATATAGATGGGATTAAATAATCATGGCAAAAGGTAAGTTTGAACGCACAAAGCCTCACGTTAACGTGGGCACTATAGGTCACGTTGACCACGGCAAGACTACTCT
>JAJYRX010000178.1 GCA_021793875.1 Pseudomonadota bacterium | reverse complement strand
TTCCGATCTTACCGTTGCAACCAGTCAGGGGTATCACGCGGATCAAAGCTAATACTCACTAACCGCACTTTGTCCTGCACTTCCCTATCTGTAATTAGCTGCTGCAACTCCTGGAATTCCAAACCCATGGTCACACAAACATATGGACACCTTGTATAGATAAAATTGACTATTGCCACTCTGCCATCAGATTTCAATCTATCTAACAGATCATTTTTATTATTTGCGCTATCGGTAAGGTTGGCATCAGATAAAACTATGGGCTGGTTTTGTACTGACAAGCGACGGGCCGATTCCGTAGTAAAAACAGCAAACCCCTGGGTAACGCCATACATGGCCCACCCACCAAATAATAATATTGCAATACTTACAAGCGCTGTTCGCAAAAAACCAAAATACCTTATTCAAGCATTGGTCTGAGATCTTCATCACCACCCCAAGGTGTGTCGCGTTCAACTGAAGAGCGCTGTTCTGCAGCCTCTTCGGTGGTTACCTCAGATTCGTTATTACCCATACTTGTGCGAAGATAAGTAGCCAATGCAGCAACCTCGGAGTCCTTAAGTTTATCGCCAAACGGCGGCATTTCACCACTATAGGTTGTACCATTCACCGTAAGCTCACCACTAATACCGTGCAAAATTATCTGCACTAGAACTTCAGGCTTGCCAACAACCCACTCAGAGTCGGCTAATGGTGGGAATACCCCTGAAACACCTTCACCGTTAGCCTGGTGACACGCCACACAATGTGTTGCGTAAATTTTGGAGCCATCTATAGAACCTTCCGAAGAGGACTCTCCCTTAACCTCGAAGTCAGCCATAGTTCGTCTATCACCATAGGCGGCGGGCACCTCTTGGTGCGTAAACCATATATAACCTATGGACCATATGAATAGGCCAGCTATGACCCCTAGAACAAGCCACGGAACTGGCCTGTCACCTTCCCAGGGCTCCGGCTGTTCACGGCGCTGTGCTTCATTCTTTTGATTCATCTGTTTCATTTGTACCTCGTGATGGCCGTAAGGATCAAGGCATGCCCGGAGGCGGTGTTATAGGATAAGTACGGTCAAGAGACAGCAAATATTCCACCAGCTCTATAGCTTCGGGCTTGGCCACTACCACTTTGCCATCAGGAACCCATGCTGGAGGCACATTCACAACCCTATCGCCATCTTCCGCCTCTTCTTTTAGGTCAAACAAGTAAGGGTATGAAGGCATTATGCTGTCTGGCACATAAGCACGTGGCTGGTATAAATGCCCAAGATGCCAATCTGCACTAGGCTGACGAGCCCCAATGTTTAGCAGATCGGGGCCTGTTCTCATTGTGCCCATAAGGTGAGGCTTATCGTAATAGTAGTCGGCCGCTACCGGCGCCCTACCCCACCCGCGCTCGGCATCGGGTGCCTGCGACTTCGCTCTTGGCTGCTGGGTGTGACAGTAAACACAACCGTTACTTATATAACTACCCCGACCACGCAGCTGCACAGTTGTGTAGTCACTAAGACCTTCAGGTGGCTGCTCGTCTGATAGCTGCATATAAGGAAGAACTACAAGCGCTGAAATTGCCAGTGCCAGTGTAACCATGGCACCGCCTAGTAATTTATGTTCGTTTTCCATACTAAGCCTCTGTTGCGGATTGTGCTGCCAAGTGCTTCTGATGCCATAACGCCGCACCGGTGCGCTTGCGACCGTAACGTAGGGCCATGATTACAAAGTGCACAGCAAATACAAAATGACCTAACGTCATTAAGGCGCCACCAACCGTACGGGACTTAAGATACGGTATTGTTATGCGCATGCTGTCAAGGAAGTGCACTGCCGCATCTAACATAGCTAGCCCCTGTAGCCAACCGCCTATTGTTAGGCCAACAAAATAAATTGCAAAGCCTATTACCACCAACCAGAAATGTAATGATATTAAACGCGGGTAAGGCCATTCCCATGACATAACACGTGGCATTACAAAATATATGGCACCAAACATTACTAGCGAGAAAAAGGCATATAGGCCTAAATGTGCATGTGCCACCGTAAAGTGGGTAAAGTGGGTGATGGTATTTATACTACGCAGCGCCTCAAAGGAGCCCTGTACGGAGCTCAATGTGTACATCATTCCGCCCAAAACTATAAAACGTAAAGTAGGCGAATATATAAGAGTTTTGAAGTGAGTTCGCATTGTTAGATGCTGGTTTACTGAAAACGCTAACACAGGCACTATCATCATCATGCTTTGCACAATAGAAAGCGTAATCATCCAGCCTGGAACCGGCCCCCCAATAAGGTGGTGACCGCCAACCTGTCCGTAAAAGAACGCCAGTGCCCAAAACCCTATTAATGAAAGGTTATAAGACTGTATTGGGCGACCTATAATTTTAGGTAAAAAATAATACACACTAGCTAGCGCCACAGGCGTATAAAACAGACCAAGTACATTATGGCCAAACCACCAGTTCATGGTTGCTTCTTCAGCACCAAAGTGAACTCCTGGCAGATTACCTACCAGAAACAGTATTGGGAACCAGAACAAAGCTGCCCCCATATACCAGACTGACACATATAAATGCTCTACCTTACGGTTTTGTAGCGTAAAGACTAATGGCAAGGCTATAAGGGCTCCGCCTATAACTATAAGTATGTCTACCTGCCATGGAATTTCCAACCATTCCAACCCATCGGAAAACCCTGCTGCAATGGCTCCCAAGCCTGCTATAAGGCCAGCATTCCATATCATGGCACCCAGTAAAGCGAAACGGCCACCAATTAGTGGGGTCTTTAATAAGCGAGGTATTATCCACATGGACACGCCAAACGCCGCCATAGGCGCCCAACCGTAGGCCACAGCATTTAAATGTAAGGTACGTATACGGCCGAAAGTTAGCCAGGCATACTGAGCCATGAAGTCGGGCTCATGCAACTTATATGAGCTTATTAGCCCAGCTGCCGAAGCAACAACCAGCCAGACAACCGCACAACAGAGAAATACAAATGTTACATAAGAAGTAGATGCATCAGCCTGCATACGGCTCATTACTTCTGCATCTTTCACAGCCTGACTTACTGAGCCCTGATCGTCAGAAGGCCGTTCATCCATAGTACTTTGTAGCGCCTTATGCTGAGCACTTGTGGCTGCCGGCTCTTCAATAGTACCTATTTCACCCTGTGAAAAAATAACCTTGGCAGCAGCTGGATCGTCATCGAATATTTTATTTCTTAGTGACCAGATAAATACAAATAGCCCCGTGACCGACAATATAAAGGCCAGAAGCAGTACGGTTATGTTGCTCACGCGTGCCTCATTCCTGCAAAGTTAACTCCTAGAATGTTAAAGCTTTAAAGGTCTTTAGCCGAGTTAAACCTTAGTCATGGCGTGGTCATCCAAATTACTGCAGGTTTCTTCTAATAGCCTTAGTTCAAAGTACAATCAACATATATCACGTATAAGTTCTTATAGAAATGAAGCAATACCTCGACCTGGTACAAAATATTTTTGATCAAGGCTCATGGCAGCAAAATCGCACCGGAGTGCGCACATTAAGCATGCCCGGAGCCTGCATGAAGTTCGATTTACAGCAAGGCTTTCCAGCTGTGACAACAAAGCGTCTTGCTTTTAAATCGGCAATTGGTGAAATGGTTGGTTTTTTAAGGGCCAGTCGCAACGCAGCAGAATTTCGCGAACTAGGCTGCAAAGTTTGGGATCAAAACGCAAACGAAAATCAAGAGTGGCTTGAAAACCCTTATAGATTAGGAACCGACGACCTGG
>JAJYRX010000177.1 GCA_021793875.1 Pseudomonadota bacterium | reverse complement strand
CCCCCATGCTCAAAAATAATAAGAGCACAGAGAAGAGTACTATCGCCTGGCTTATATCACTCATGGGGTGTTTCCTCTAGGGGTATGTTTTGCAGACAATGGATAAGTCGTCTGATTAGAATTAACGTAAACAGTATTAAACCTATTGGCATGGCTAGCTGTGGAATCCATAGGGGCATTTTGACCATGCCCTGCGCTAATTGCTTATATACGTATGACTCATACACAAACTGGGTTATATGCCAGGTTCCCCATATACTAATTACGATGGCTATTACCGTGGCCATTAGCTCGTAAGCTTTATGCCATTTTTTGGGTATGGCTTGTAGTATTAAAGTTACTCGTATGTGGTCTCCATGCAGCATTGCATAGGGTAAACCTAGAAACACAGATGCTGCCATAGACCATGCTGCAAAATCATCAGCAGCAGGAATATGCATTCCCATGAGTCGGCTTATGATTTGCGCAACAATTATTACTGCAATCATGCATAGAAAAAGAGCAGCAAATCCACCACAAATTGTAGCCAAGCGGTCTAGCCATCGCATTACGCTTACCTCTGTTAGTTGTTGTACGCATCCAGAACTTTCTGGCCGTCTTCACCTGCTTTTTCTACCCACTCCATGGTCATTGTGTCACCAATTTCGGTAAGTTGATTAACAACTTTTTCGGGTAAATCTTGTACTTCCATACCATTATCAGCAAGTGTCTGTGTAAGCTGTTCTGTTTGATCACGAGCCATTTGCCAACCACGCTCTTCCGCGCGTTTACCAGCTTCCATTACTGCTTTTTGAACGTCTTCGGGAAGTGCTTCTAGCATACGCTTGTTGGCTATTACGAAGCTTTGTGGAATGAAAACTTTTGCATCGTAGTAGTACTTAACGTAGTCCCACGACTGCGAGTCGACCCCGGTGGCCGGTGATGTAAGCATGGCGTCAATAACGCCGGTAGAGAATGCTTGAGGAACTTCTGGGGTTTGTACCGTGGTTGGTATGGCGCCCATTAATTCAACAAGGCGGCTGGTAGCTGCACTATAGGCCCGGAATTTTACGCCTTTAAGGTCATCCAATGAGGTAAGAGGGTTTTTTGTATATATGCCTTGTGGGGGCCATGGTGAACCATATACTAAGACTATACCTTGCTTATCTAGTCGCTCTGCTAGTACTTCACGGGTAGCCTTCCATAGTTTTTCTGATTCATCGAAAGAGGTTGCTAGAAGGGGCACGCTGTCCACTTCAAATAAGGGGTCTTCATTACCAATTGCAGCAACAAGCATTTCACCGATGGGAACAACACCTTGTTGCACACCTCGTTTTACTTCTGGGCGGGTAAGCAGAACGCTGTTGGACTTTACCTTAATATCCAACTCGCCATTAGTGGCTTCACGAACATCATCGGCAAACTGTATGGCGTTTTGTGTTAAGTAGTTGTTATCTGGCTGTTCGGCCGTCATGTCCCAATTGGCAGCATGCACGGAACCAACCAGTGCAACGGCGCTAGCCAGTGCAAATAATTTTCTCATGTTGATAGTCTCCAAGTTAATGGTGGTTAAAAGCAGGTTAGCTTTTGGCTTATTAGGCCTGCGTGTAAAAAGCATTGTTTAGATGCTATAGTTCGTCGGATTGTAGATCCCACAATAAACTGAATGTTGCGGTGCTGTCATTATCAAGATTGAGCTCATCGGAAATAAGACGTGCAGCAGCTTCTGCCACGGGTTCAGTTGTTGTGTCTATAAGTAATATAGGTTCCAGTAACCTTCCATGTATATTTTCTGAGGGTAAAGGGGCTGATAGTTCTTCATCAGGTACTAGTATTCTGAGCGTAACAACCCCATCCATTTGTTTTTGAACCTTTTCGGCTCTGGCAGCAACGACTTCTGCATTATTTATATTGCCTAGTCGTACCAGTGCAAGGGCAGAGCCGGTCCCACCACCGGCCAATACTGAAACAGCCATTACGCGCCTGTTTGTGTTGGTCATTCTTTCGAAGTTGGTAAGTGACCACGAAGTTTGTGATTCAAATGCTGTTTGATATGGTTTGCTAGTAAATACATTCAGTTCTTTTGTGCGGTATACAGCTAGGTATTTTCTGGGTCCCGATAACGCACGATAACGGCGAGCCCAACAAAAACCAGGGATGGCTGCTCGTTCCTGCATGTGCTCACGATCGTACCACTGGTTGAAATCATCTTCATACGCTGGATCTACATCTGTCCATATAAATAGTTCACCAGGCGCATTACGACCCGTTTGAATTTGTGCGGGCATTATATTTCTCCAAAAAAGCTGCTATTTTCGCTATTGTGGGAGATGCTTACAAAAGAAACAAACGGTTTTTAAGAGATGCGAGTGATAAGAAAAACTTATCGATTGTTAATAATAGCTTATATTCACAACTATCAATGCTTTATAAATCTCTTATGCTATTAATTCTTATGAAATTAAAGGGAAAACCCTAGATAAATATTGGGTCAGTATTTTCATGCAATGCGACCGCATCAGGGTTGTTTTCAGCAAATTTTTTCATTTCATTAAGTGCCGCTATGATTATTGCCTCAGATAGTCCGGCAAGTGGATCAGAGCGCCAGCTAGCCACTAGGCGAAGATCTGGTAATCCTGCAGTGCACGGAACAACATGGTATTCGCCCTTATTTATACCCTCTTGCATTGCCGCTAATGGTAGGGTTCCAACGCCTAGACCACTATCTATTAGTTGTATGCTTGCAGCTATAGAGGACACAAAATGTATTCGGGGTATATCTGTGGCTTCGCGTTCCGCAACTTCTAGCAATGCCAAATGTGGCTGTGAGTGCCTAGGAAACGTTACCACTGGCCATTTAGAAACCATTTGCTTGAAGCTTATAGGCTTTATGCTTGGGTTGGAACCGGCGCGTATAAATCCCATTTGCAAAAAGCCCATTGGCCTGTTGCGAATGTTTCTTGCAATTATAGGGTCGGTCTGTAGGGCAACATCTATGATGCCGCGTTTTAGAACGTCATGTAGTCTTAAGGTGGATTCAGCCGTTAATTCAATTTCTAGATCTGGGTAGGTCTCGTGTAAATGTTTTATAAAAGGTGCGAACCAAGTGTGTATTATGGATTCCACCACACCTAGTCGCACACGGCCGCGAATGGGAACAGCACCATTAATTGCAGTACGCATTGTTTGTTCAGTCTCAACAATTTCCTGCGCATACTGCAGTAGAGTCTGACCATAGGTTGTAAGTCGTACCTCACGGCTGCCACGCTCGAATAGCGGTTTATTTAATTCATTTTCCATAGCGGCTATGCGCCCAGAGACAGCAGCCTGTGTAAGGTTTAGCTTATTTGCTGCTGCTCTAAAGCTGCCCAGCCTTGATATCCATAAAAATGTTTCAAGAAAACGAATATTCATTCATATGAATGCTTAACCGCATTCTCCTATAGCGCCGCATGCAGTACAAAAATCACAGCCATCTTTTTTTATTACATTTGGATTACCACATTCAGAGCAAATTTTTCCTAATATAGTCACATCACTGTGCTGTTTATTAGGCCTAGCAGCAACTACTCCCATTTCTGTCACCGGCATACCCTCTGGCGTGAGTATTCCAAGCATTGCGTATCTGTGTATTGTTAACTGTGCTACATAGGCGACGGTCGATGGAAAATTGGCTTGCCTGTTCTGACCTGGAACTTGTGCAAGAAAATCACCTCTAGGTTCAGCATAGTTAAGTAACTTTCTTAATTTCATGCCTATCCAAGCAGGGTCCACTACGCGCATGTCAAGACTGAGCACCTTGCATAAGATCGG
>JAJYRX010000176.1 GCA_021793875.1 Pseudomonadota bacterium | reverse complement strand
CCAGACACCCTACAAATTACAGCCAAAAGTGAAGACGGGGAAATAATGGCCGTAAGTCATAAAACGCTACCAATCAGTGGCCTGCAGTTCCATCCTGAATCAATTTTGAGTGAACATGGTATGCAGCTTATGAAAAACTTTCTTAATAAGAATCAGGAGACAAAATGACCATAAGCACAACAGACGCACTGGTGCGCTGCATAGAACATAGAGAAATTTTCCACGAAGAAATGCTGCATCTTATGCGCATGCTTATGCGTGGCGAAATGGACGATGCAATTGCAGCTGCTCTGCTAACTGGTCTTAGGGTTAAAAAAGAAACCGTAGGTGAAATTACCGCTGCTGCGCAAGTAATGCGTGAGTTTTCAGTACCAGTAAAAACAGATAACCCCGATGAGTTACTAGACCTTTGCGGCACTGGTGGCGACGGGTCTAACACTTTTAATATATCAACAGCATCAATGTTTGTAGCTGCAGCAGCTGGAGTTAAAGTTGCCAAGCATGGCGGACGCAGTGCCTCTTCGTCATCTGGCAGTGCTGACGTACTGGAAGAACTAGGCGCAAACGTAATGCTTAACTCCCAACAGGTCGAAGAAAGCCTTAACGCTACAGGCATAGGCTTTATGTTTGCTCCCACCCACCACTCAGCCATGAAACATGTGGCTCCGGTACGCAAACTTCTGGGTGTTAGAACCATATTTAATATACTAGGCCCATTAACCAACCCTGCAGGCGCTGCCAACCAGCTAATGGGCGTATTCCACCCCGACTTAGTAGGTATACAGGTACGTGTTCTACAGCGTATGGGTTCCAAACATGTTCTTATAGTGCATGGTCTAGATGGTATGGATGAAGCATCTCTTGGAGCCGCCACTTTAGTTGGCGAGCTTAAAGACGGAGAAGTAAAAGAATATCAAATTCACCCAGAAGATTTTGGCATGTCCATGGTGTCAAACCGATCTATCAGGGTAGAATCACGCCAACAGTCAGCCAATATGGTACTAGAAGCTTTAGAAAACAAGCCAGGTACAGCACGCGATATAGTTGGCTTTAATGCCGGCCTTGCAATATATGCCGGAAATAAAGCTAACTCGCTAGAACAAGGCATAAAACTTGCATTTGAAACATTAGCTTCAGGTGCAGCACGTGCAAAACTAGACGAGTTTTGCAAGTTTACAAGCAGGTTAGCAACATGACAGATATTCTTGCCCGTATCCTTGAAACCAAAAAATCAGAAGTCGCATCAGCACGTCAAATGCGCTCTGAGGCAGATATTTTACGCGAGGCAAAAAGCCGTAACGACTTACGCGGCTTTTATCAGGCCATGAAAAACGATATAGCATCAGGCAAGCCTGGGGTTATAGCGGAAATAAAACGAGCATCCCCGTCCAAGGGCATAATACGCGAAAACTTTAACCCAGTTGAAATTGCTACATCATATGCAGCTAATGGCGCCAGCTGTTTATCTGTACTTACCGACGTACAGTACTTTCAGGGTTCCTCCGACTACCTCAGGCAAGCCCGTGCTGCCTGCTCACTACCAGTGCTGCGTAAAGATTTCATGATAGACCCCTATCAAATAATTAATGCGCGTGCTCTTGGAGCTGACTGCATATTGCTAATAGTGGCAGCACTTTCGTTACAGCAATTGAAAGAATTTGAAAGCGTAGCAACAGAGCTTGGAATGGACGTGCTGGTAGAAGTACATGACTTTAAAGAGCTAGAAATTGCCCTGCAGTTAGAAACACCAATGGTTGGTATTAATAACCGCAACCTGCGAACTTTTGAAACCACTCTACAAACCACACTAGACCTTCTGCAAGAAATTCCTGAAGATAAAATGGTTGTTACTGAAAGTGGCATATTAAGTGCAGAAGATGTAAACCTTATGCGCAGTAACAATGTAAATGCATTTCTTGTAGGGGAAGCATTTATGAGAGCAGATGAACCTGGCCTTGCTCTGGCCGAACTGTTTAACTCAAACTAGAACAATGGCTGCCAGCAACCAACTAGCAACTAGCATAAACAAGGAATTAACCAAGGTGCTACCGGGCTGGATTCCAGCGCTTAAGCAGCCAGCCGCCTATCAGGCATTAAAAAACTTAAACAGCTTTATTGTGCAACGCCTGCGCGATGGTGCCACTATATACCCGCATCAGCCATTCAGAGCCCTTGAACTATCTAACCCCGAACAAATAAAAGTGGTTATTCTTGGCCAAGACCCTTACCACGGACCTGGCCAGGCACAAGGGTTAGCTTTTTCCGTACCGAACAACTGCGCATGCCCACCTAGCTTGCGCAATATATTTAATGAACTAACAAGAAGCCACCCAGGCAAACCTAGGCCTAACTGGCATGACCTAACAAACTGGGCTAGGCAAGGTGTATTACTACTAAACACCTCTTTAACGGTAGAAGAAAAACAACCGCAGTCACATGCCAATAAAGGCTGGGAGGAAGTTACTGATGCATTAATACTCCATATGGCTAACACTCCAGGGCCACGTGTATATATGCTTTGGGGAGCACACGCCCAACGTAAACAACAACTTCTTAGCCAAACAGGCGCACATCACGACCACCTTGTGCTTACCGCTAACCACCCGTCACCATTATCAGCCAACCGGCCTCCCAAACCATTTATAGGATGCAATCATTTTGTGCAGGCTAACCAATGGTTAGAATCTAGGGAGCTACAGCCAATAGACTGGTTTTGCAACCATGCGAGAACTTCTACGTAAACCTTTTTTCCTAGGAATAGTTTTATCACTACCCCTATGGCTAATTCTAAACAATTACGTTATTGCCCTAACGTTAGGGCTATTGGTTTCTTTTCTAGCATCAATGATAGAAAGTCTTATAGCCATTAAAAATAAAAAAGACTAAAACATGCAAAACTATATGACCCTGCCAGCAGGACTCCCACAGCCAGACCCTACG
This sequence comes from Pseudomonadota bacterium, assembly GCA_021793875.1. GTDB lineage: Bacteria > Pseudomonadota > Gammaproteobacteria > Burkholderiales > Burkholderiaceae_B > JAJYRX01. The sequence continues at coordinate 870 of JAJYRX010000176.1, read as the reverse complement.
GCACTAGAGCATAGTATTAAAGTAGCAAATAATATTGCTAAGCAAATAAACTCCAGCCCTGATAAACGTATAAGCTTTGAACACTGGATGGACATGGCCTTATATGAGCCAGGTTTAGGCTACTACGTGGCGGGTAGCACAAAAATTGCAAATCAGCCCGAGGCCGATTTCACAACCGCACCCGAGCTAAGTCCTATTTTTGGGCATGTTGTAGCACAACAGGTTAAGCAAGTAATTGAGGCAAGTAGCCCTAACATTCTTGAGTTTGGTGCGGGTACCGGTGCTCTGGCTCATGCTGTGCTGCAACGCCTACATACATTGGGCATAAAGGCCAAATATTACATACTAGAGGTTTCTCCCGAGCTGCAGCAGCGTCAAAAACATCGCCTTGCTGAGTTTGAAACCCAGGTGGAATGGATAACGTCACTGCCTTATGAGTTTAGCGGCTGCGTTCTGGCTAACGAAGTACTCGATGCCATGCCAGTTCAGTTATTTCAATGGGGAACTGAAACAAACCCAAGTTTGTATGAGCTATACGTTAGCCTGCAAAATGAACAATCTAATAACACACCCGTTTTCAAGTGGGATAGAGTTCCCGCCTGCGCACAGCTTGAAGAAGCTGTTAAGTCTCGTATGCCAGCTTTGCCCGGGTACACATCGGAAGTAAACCTACGCGCTAACGCATGGATAAAGCAAATGGGCAGCTGGTTAAAGCAGGGAGCAGCACTTATATTTGACTATGGCTTCCCTCAGGCAGAATACTACCATCCACAACGTGCAGAAGGCACCTTAATGTGCCACTTCCGACATCACACACACGCTAATCCGCTAGTCCTTCCAGGCATACAGGACATTACTGCACACATAGAC
>JAJYRX010000002.1 GCA_021793875.1 Pseudomonadota bacterium | reverse complement strand
TGGTAATACTTGCTCTATGTGTGACAGGATAGTGTACTTAACAGGCATATAGTATGCATCTTTAATTTATGGAGCTCACAATGAGCCACTACGCTATTTTGCTTACGGTACACCTTTTCGCAGCAATAATGTTTGTTGGAACTGTATTTTTTGAAGTGTTAATGCTGGAAGGTATAAGAAAACGTGTTCCACACGATGTTATGAAAACCATGGAGAAAGCAATTGGCAACAGGGCTCGTAAAATTATGCCCTGGGTGCTGCTTGCTCTTTATTTGGCGGGTGTAGGCATGGCTATTACCCATGCAAATATACTAAAACACCCTTTTAGCAGCAGTTTTGGCTTTATGTTATCCATCAAAATAATTCTAGCAATAAGTGTTTTTATACACTTCATAACTGCTATGACTCTACATCACAAACGAAAAATGCGCTCTATACACTTTAAAGCTATACATATAAGTGTTTTTTGCCATGTGATTCTAATTGTATTTCTTGCCAAAGCAATGTTTTATATGCATCTATAATAGCTTGCTACTGGCGCGCATATAGGCGGCAGTGTTACCCTTTTCTCTATAGTCATCATCAAGAAAGGTGTAAACCATATGTTTTCTTGTGCCTCAAAGCTCAAGTATTGCCGTGGTGTAGTAACCAGCATTTTGCTATACCTTTTGTTAACATTATTTTCAGTGTCCGGTGTCTCTTATGCACAAGATGCCTCTACTGTCAGCAAAGATACCAGCGAAGCGTATTCAGCCCTGCTTGAGGTCCTAGAGGACGACAACGCGCGCAATCAATTAATTAGTGAGTTAAAGCGCGTTCAAAGTCAAAACACTACTGAAAGTACCTCCGATAAACACGGCATTCCAGATCTAGATGACGACAAGCATGATGCCGAGTCTACGCTACAAGGGCAGCTAATTAACCCAGCAATTAGCGAACATATACACAATATTGGCGATAAAGTTAAAAAAGACCTTAATAACTCGTGGTGGGTACTTTCTCAGCTGGTGCGCGGTGAGAAAGTTCCTGGCGTAGGGTTCTCACAGTGGAAGCCTGCAATACATAGTTTGGCAATTGCAATGATTGCCGTTGTTATTGCCTATCTTACTTTAAGGCTTTTAGTACAGCGCGGGTTCAAACACCTTGATGGATGGATACTACGCGAACGCAATCGTAGCCATGCCCCTAGAAAACACGGTAAGCATGAAAAGCTAGCCAGCCTTACCACCAACGAAAGGGGGCGCAAACTTATAGCTGTGCTAGCTGCATTGGCAATAGACCTTGGCGCTAGCATAATTGCAGCCATTACTGCCTACGTTGCTGTGGTTGCATTTAGCAGCCCTAAAGCAACTGTATCCTTATTTGCAATACAGTTTCTCACAGCGTTTGTATTTGTTGAAGCTGGCAAGGCTGTTGTGCGTTCAATATTTGCAATACGCTACCCTAGTTTACGGTTACTTCCTATAGATGAACACAGCGCCACGTTCTGGAGTCGATGGATTTCAGCAATAATTAACGTCACCGGTTACGGCCTGCTTCTTGTTGTTCCTGTAACCAGAGCCTTGCTGACAACCTCAGTTGCGCAACTACTAGGCCTACTGTTAATGATAGCGGTTTATATTTATGCAGTCAGAGTAGTATGGTTACGTCGTGACACCGTAAAGCAGGGATTCATAGATCTGGCTGAAAATATTGAAGCTGCTATTTTAGGAAGCCTTATACGTATACTTTCACGCATATGGCACTGGTTGGTTATAGCCTACTTCACTGTTTTATTTGTAGTCAGCCAGACTGATCAGCACGAAGCCCTAACTTTTATGGCTCGTGCCACTATTCAAACATTAATAGCAATTGTTGTGGGTGCGGCCCTTGTTGCATGGATAACATCAATTACCAGGCGTAGAGTTCATCTTCAAGGCTACCTTGCCAGCAGCATACCTTCACTAGAAGCACGTCTTAACTCATACAGTACTGCAACGCTTAGGGGAATAAGGCTATTAATAGTTATTGTTTCCATATTAATAATTATGGATGCCTGGAGTGCTTTTAATCTGGCCAACTGGCTAGCGTCACCTAAGGGTCAAGCAGCAATATCCATAGTTGTCAGAGTTAGTATTATCCTGTTAATTGCAGCCATGAGCTGGACCATTCTTGCCAGCATAATTGAACACCGACTTGGTGTATCAGATGGCAAGAAACCACCTAGCGAACGTGAGAAGACCCTGCTCATATTGTTTAGAAATGCAGCGGCTATAACTATTGCCACCCTTACTATCCTTATTGTTTTATCTCACATTGGAATAGACATAGGCCCCCTATTGGCTGGTGCCGGTGTAGCAGGCCTTGCCATAGGTTTTGGCGCACAAAAACTGGTTCAAGACGTTATAACTGGAATATTCATACAAGTCGAAAACGGCATGAACCAGAACGACGTGGTGGAAATTGTTGGGCTATTTGGCACAGTGGAAAAAATAACTATACGTTCAGTTGTCTTAAGGACATTAGACGGCGGGTATCATTTAATTCCATTCTCAGCCATAGATAAGGTGAGCAACCACACCCGTGATTATGGTTATCACTATGGTGAATACCTAGTATCACATCGTGAAAGCGCCGCAGACGTCATCGATCATCTTAAGAAGGCATTTGACAAGCTCATGCAAGACCCCAACCTTGCTCCAGAAGTTATAGAAGATATTTCCATACCTGGAGTAACATCGCTTAACGAGAAAGGGTTTACTGTTAGGGTAATGATCAAAACTACTGCAGGTAACCAATGGAATATACAAAGGGCTTATAACAGGCTAGTCAAAGAACAGTTTGACCAAGCCGGTATTGAAATACCATACCCACAAACCGTTATTCACTTTGGTCGCGACAAAACTGGCAATGCTGCTCCTCTTGATGTACGTAGCATACGTAAACTTGAAGATGCATTTGATACCAGATCTGCACCTGGACAAACTAGACGACGTGCTAAAACACCAGAGCTCACAAAAACGCCTGAGTTTGACGCCAACCCTAGCGAACCGGAAGAAACGTAAAAAAAAGCAGGTTTTGCAAATAGCTTATGCCTACACGGCGTAAGTTCTCATCCAGCAGGTTGGCTATTAGATCCAGACGGCCAACCAGCTGGCCAAACTCTCTTTCAAAGCTTATGTTTATTCCTTCATCTGAAATTTCATTTGCCAACAGCAGAGGTTTTCCTGAACTATCTTTGCGATCATTCAACAGCCACGCAGCTATTTCCACATTGCGGGCTGCATTATAAATATGTTGCGCATCTAAAACGTCAGATATATAGAATCTGCTTTTATCGTTATGCGACGTAAGTATCATATCAGCCAGACCATATATAAAAGCCCCCACCCTATCACCATCGTATAACGGATCAAGTGCTACGGTTAGTACCATAGTGTCGGAAAGACCTTCTAAACCCACAGGTGGTTGAGCATTAGATATAGATTTTTTTCCAGACTCCATAGCCTCTTCAATAGTTTTAAACCCACCACGTTTAATCTGATTAGGGTTACGCTTATACAGCTTTTCCTGTAGTCGGTATATGCTTTCCAGATTGTCTCGCATTGCCATGGTAACGGTTCGGTTAAAATCAGTTTGTAATAACTGATCCGCACTCATTGCTTCGCCTCTAACGCTATCTCTAGCATCATGCGCGTTTGAGTTCGCACATGCGGCAACACTTAGGGCAATTAAGGAACAAGCAATTTTTCGCACAAATATATTATTACCAATAGTTATATGAGAACAAGAAATTATTGTTTTTGTTTATATTAGGTTGGCTATTACAATTCTTTGTTCGTTGCTTCAAAATATCCATGATAATAGCAAACACTATCTGGTCTGTAAGCGTTTAAATGATAAAAATAGAATCTGTATCTCAACAATTTGATAGCCCTGAGGGCGTAGTACATGCAGTTAAAGATGTTTCCCTTAGTATTAATAAAGGGGAAATATTCGGAATAATTGGTCGTAGTGGGGCTGGCAAAAGCTCACTGGTACGCACAATAAACATGCTTAATCGCCCAACCTCAGGTAAAGTCACTCTTGATAATCAAGAAATGACTACCATGAGCGCGGCTGCTTTACGTACAGCTAGGCGTCAAGTAGGTATGATATTTCAGCACTTTAACCTTTTATCATCACGTACCGTGGCACAAAACATTGCCTTACCACTCGAGCTTGCCGGCCATAGTAAGTTAGAGATAAGAAATAAGGTTAATGAGTTATTAGAGTTGGTTGACCTTACTAATCAACGCGATAGATACCCCAGCCAAATTAGCGGCGGCCAAAAACAACGCGTTGGTATCGCCCGAGCGCTCGCTAACGATCCTAAGGTGCTACTATCTGATGAGGCTACATCAGCCTTAGATCCTGAAACAACCCGCTCAATACTTGAGCTTTTAAAGCGAATTAACAAAGAGCTTGGACTAACCATAGTTCTCATTACCCACCAGATGGAAGTCATAAAAATGATTTGTGACAGAGTAGCAGTTATGGAATCTGGCGAAGTAATAGAACAAGGTAATGTACTAGATATATTTCGCAAGCCCAAACATCCAATAACCAGGTCCATGATAGGTGACGTCATATCCGATGAACTGCCTGCCGGAGCCCTAAACCGTATTAAAAAACACTTACACATCAATGGTAATGACAAAAACAAGGTGCTGCGTCTGGCGTTTGTAGGCTCAAATGTAGAACACCCCTTGCTTTCAGAGGTGGTGCGAAGGTTTAACATGGATTTCAGCATACTGCATGGGCAAATTGATGAAATACAAGAACAGTCCTTTGGCTCACTAATAATTCTTGCTAATGGTGACCCTGCTCAAATATCAGATGCCAGTAAATACATGATAGAACGTGGAGTAATAGTAGAGGAGCTAGAACATGTCATCCCAGCTAATTGATTTATTTATAGACGCGTTCATAGAAACGCTAATAATGGTTGGGGTATCAGGCCTTATAGGCGTAGTATTTGGTCTGCCTATGGGTGTTCTTTTACACCTTACCGATCGTAAAGGTGTAATGCCCATATTAAGCCTTAATCGAACCATAGCTTTGGTCGTTAATTCAGTTAGATCCACTCCTTTCATTATCCTTCTTGTTGCGATAATACCGTTTACACGGCTAGTTGTTGGTACATCAATAGGAACGCCTGCTGCCATAGTTCCACTTAGCATTGCTGCTATCCCATTCATGGCAAGGTTAGTAGAAACATCTTTGCGTGAAGTTGACCGAGGTTTAATAGAAGCAGCACAGTCTATGGGTGCTACAAACTGGCAAGTCATATCCAAGGTGCTTGTACCAGAAGCACTCCCAGGTATTATTGCGGGGCTCACCATATTGTTAATCAGTCTTGTGGGTTACTCCGCAATGGCAGGAGCTGTTGGTGGGGGTGGGCTTGGAGATCTAGGCATAAGGTATGGCTACCAGCGCTTCCTGCCTGAAGTTATGTTGGTTGTTGTACTTATACTTATTGTTTTTGTTCAGCTGCTACAAACCCTGGGTGACACCCTGGTTCGTCGTTTAAATCATAAATAAATCATTATGGAGTGTTAAATTGAGAAATATTGCTCTTAAAGTCATAGGCGGGATAGCCTTTACTGCAACTGTAGTATCTACCCCTGCATGGGCACAAGATAAAGTAGTAAAAATTGGCGTAACCCCTGGTCCGCATGCTGAAACCATGGAGTTTGTAAAAGATATAGCCGCAGAAAAGGGTATAGACTTAAAAGTTATAGAGTTCAGCGACTATGTACAACCTAATGCAGCATTAGCAGCTGGTGATCTCGAAGCTAATAGCTTCCAGCACCTACCTTATCTAGAAGCCCAAGTTCAGGACCGTGGTTACGATATTTCCAGCGTGGCTTACACAATCACATTCCCCATGGGCATATATTCTAAAAAGATAAGCAAGCTCGATGAACTTCAAGACGGTGCAAGAGTAGGTATACCCAACGATCCTACAAATGGTGGTCGCGCACTACTATTACTAGAATCTCAGGGCCTTATAAAGCTAAAGGAAGATGCGGGCCTTAAAGCTACTCCTCTTGATGTAGTAGAGAACCCGAAAAAGATAAAGCTTATAGAGCTCGATGCTGCACAGTTACCTCGCTCTCTTGATGATTTAGACGCGGCAGCAGTTAACGGAAACTATGCGGCTGAAGCGGGAATGAGTGCCGTGAAGGACTCGATAGCCCTTGAGCCTGCACAAGGCCCGTATGCAAATATAATTGCAGTACGCACAGCAGACAAAGACGAACAGTGGGTTAAAGACTTAATCGACAGTTATCACAATGACAAGGTTAAAGCTTTCGTGGAAGAAAAGTTTGCCGACTCTGTGATTGTGTCTTGGTAACCTAAAACCCTAGCATCAAACCAGCCAAACCCTGCATAAGGTCGTTAATACTCATGGTATTACCATTAAGTACCACGCGATCTTGTGCAGGCTCAACCAACAGATCAGTTTTTAATGTATTTCCTTCCGAAACTGCTACCCCTGCGGCTTTAAGGGATTCTGCATAAAGCCCAAACGCAAATGAGGCCATAATAGCTGACTGAGCCTCGCTACTGTTGCTACGTGTATCTAAGCTTTTAAATAGCTCTATTGCCATTGGCTGGTTAACGCCTACACTAAGTTGTAAGCTCTTAATAGCGTTAATGTCTTGCTGACCTGAGTCCTGAAGAGATAGCTCCAACGATGCTTCACTTGTACCAGCTGAATTTTCCCATACAAACGGACTTATGGTGAAAACAGGGTTGTGGCTTAGCATCTCTGAACCAGCCTTGCCGCTTAAGTCATGTCGCATTCTAGCTAATGATTTTATATTCAGACTTTGTATACCTATACCAACCTTCAAAGACCCAGTATCTGCATTATCAATTTTTAGTTTGGTTACCTCGTAGTCACTTCTTGTATTTGCAATACCTTGTATTATCGAGCCAGAACTATTGATATTGAAACCTATAAAGTCAATAGGAACCAGATTATCATTTTCGTAAATGTGTATTGAGTCAATTATTGTATTAGTAGAGTAGTCAAACCCATTTGCGCTTTTTAAGACAGTAGCAAACTCCGTTGATACTCCGGTTATTGATGCAGAAGCTTCCGTCTCTTCATCATAATAAGCAGCTATGGAGTCAAGAAAAAGTTGTCCAGAAACTTTTCCAAACTGATCTTCGGAGTTTATAAACCCTTTAACTTCACTAAATTGTACGAGCCCATCAATGGACTCCAACTTTCCAGGTGCAATTTGAAAAATTGAATGGCTACTACCATCTATAGCAACATTGGTATATATAGTTATTAAATCGCCTGTTTCAGTAAAAACCTGTTTTGCATTATCAGTTGGCTGCATAATGGTTTTAGCAACTGCAAACCTAGGTTTAAAGCTACCAGTTTTTAGTTCTGATAATGGGAACAACCCGTGCTCAAGTTCTGTATTAAAAAAATACTCATTATTGAGGCCAGAGTCACTGTTAATACTAAGCACTATATTAGCTTTAGAGTTAAACACCCCTTTTCTATACTCGGCAACATGCAGTGCATACTGCTCTGAAAACAATTCACCTGCTCCACCAGCTTCTATTTGCTTGTTTATGTGCTCTACAGTTTCGTAGACGTTAGATTTAATCTGATTTCCTATGAACCAGCTTGCTGTTGTGTATGAAACAGCTATTGCTGCTGTTATAAGAACAGCACTACGAGTTTTGCTCATGAGGTGTTTACTATTTCCTATAGATATTTATAAGGCTGGATACATCTTGATCTGCAAACCCAGCATCGGCAGCATGTTTGTATACGCCACAAGCTGCACTACTTACCGGCAAGCTTAAATTAGTAACGCTAGCCAGATCTAGTATTGTGTTTAGATCTTTGAGCATGGTTTCCAACGTTGCACTTGCTGGTACAGGCTGTGATGTCATACGGGGAACAAACGTTTGCAGCAGTATGGAATCAGCCCATCCGCCCGCCAACGCATCTTTTAGTCGCGAAGCATCTACTCCACTACTTTCCGCTAGTGCAACTGCCTCTGAAATAGCTGCAATTGTGTTGGAAACTATAGTTTGATTGCATAGCTTTGTGGCTTGCCCAGCACCTGTTTTGCCCATATGAGTAACCCGCTGGGCATAAGCACCTAACAAACTTACAAACTGCTCAAGATCGTGCTCATCGCCCCCCGTCATGATGGCTAAAGTACCTTGCTCCGCACCTGCCACACCACCGGATACTGGCGCATCTATCCATTTTACTGACCTACTTTCAACTCGTGTGGCAAACTCTATAGTTTTATCAACTGGTATGGATGAATGGTCAATTATGTACTGTAGTGCGGTACCGAATACTAAGCCGTTATTGCCAAATACCACTTCTTCTACCGCTGTGGCATCGAAAAGGCATAGGATTACAACTTCACATTCGCTTGCTAGACTGGAAGGGCTTTCATGTTTTATAGCACCAATTTCCTCCAAAGCTTCGGCCTTATGTGTTGTACGATTCCAAACATGAACATCATGACCAGCAATGATAAGGCGTCTTACCATTGGCGCTCCCATAAGACCAAGGCCGCAAAACCCTACTTTCATGCCTTCCCCCTTATACATTATTTTATTTATCGCTTTATTACGGTTGGATTTTGTTTTTTTCTAGATAGCTCACGAGGCAAAGGAAATGATACGTTTTCCGGTGTACCCTCAAGGGTACGAACAGAGCCTGCGCCTAACTCCTTTAGTTTGCCTATAACCTGCTGGACTAAAATTTCTGGCGCTGACGCTCCTGCCGTAACACCAACTGTTTTACATCCATCTAACCATTTAGGGTCTATCATTTCTGGACTATCAAGCAAATATGCCTTGGCACCCTCTCGTTCTGCGACCTCACGCAGACGGTTAGAGTTAGAGCTATTAGGGCTTCCCACAACCAGTACCAGATCGCATTTTGGAGCCATAGACTTAACCGCATCTTGACGGTTCTGAGTGGCATAACAGATATCACTTTTTTTCGGTTCTTTAATACCGGGGAATCTGCTACGCAATATATTAGCTATTTGGCTGGCGTCATCTACCGATAGGGTTGTTTGAGTAACCAATGCAACGTTATTTGGGTTTGAAACCTGAACATTGTGCGCGTCTTCTGGCGTTTCAACTAAATATATATGATCTTTTACCTGTCCAATAGTTCCCTCAACCTCAGGGTGCCCTTTATGCCCGATCATAATAATTTCGGCGCCGTCTGCATGCATTCGCGTAACCTCAACATGCACTTTAGTAACCAACGGACAAGTGGCATCAAATACTGTTAAACCCATTTCTTCAGCCTGGTCTCTAACACGCTGTGATACCCCATGAGCAGAAAAAACAACTATAGAGCCTTTTGGGGCCTCATCAAGTTCAGCTATAAAAATAGCGCCTTTGGTTTTAAGGTCTTCTACTACATACCGGTTGTGTACAATTTCATGACGCACATATATAGGGGCACCATGTATTTCTAACGCACGCTCTACTATATCAATGGCACGATCTACTCCGGCACAAAAACCACGTGGCTGGGCTAAAACTATATCGGGACCATAAACTGTAACGGTCTGCTCAGACATTAAAGAACTCCTAATAAGTAAACCTCTATACGAAGGTCATAACCAGCAAGTGGGTGGTTAAAGTCTATAAGAACCCAATCATCGCCGAAATCTTTAAGTACCCCAGAGTACCTTCCGCCTTGCGGTGGTGAAAACTCAATTAGTTGGCCAGGCTCTATATTTGATTCAATATCGAGATGATCTGCTAATAGTTGCTTGGAGACCTTCTGAACAAGCTCAGGATTACGTTCGCCATAAGCTTGAACCGCGCTTAAATCAAATTCAAGCTGGTCACCCTCTTGAAGGCCAATTAAAGGTTGCTCCATACCGGCCGCCCACTGCCCTACACCCATTTGCAATGTAGCTGGACGGTCTGAAAATGTGTCAGCAAACGTAGAGCCAGCAGCAGGCCCTGTTAAAAACTCTATACGATAATGCAAAGTGAGATATGAATCTTCTTTGACCCGTGCAACCATATTTTGGAATGTAGATGACAAAGTGGCTACCAAAGTTTAAGTTAAATAAGTACTTATTGTAACCCTTACAACTTACCAAGCTCGGCCAATGAAATGGCACGGTTAGATGTAACAATAAGATGATCTAATAATTTTATATCGACCAGAGCCAACGCCTTTTTTAAGTGAATCGTAAGCTGTAGGTCTGCGTTGCTAGGCTCAGCTACACCACTTGGATGGTTGTGCACCATTATCATAGCTGCAGCATGATATCGTAAACACGCCTTAACTATTTCACGCGGATAAACCGAGGCCTGAGTTAATGTGCCTTTGGACACCTCTTCTGAAGTTATAAGACGATACTGACTATCTAGAAACAATACCATGCAATGCTCTATGGTTAAATGGCCTAAGTGCGCCATGCAAAACCGCCTAACCTTGTCTGGTTGATTAAGTACAACACCATGTTTTAGATCTTCCTCTAAAGCGCGCTTACTTAGCTCATTTATTGCAACCAGCTCACACACTTTCGCCAAACCAAGTCCGTTCATTTTTAATAAGTCGGTGGAATCCGCGCAAAGCAGTGCTTGCAAACCACCAAAATGATTGAGAAGGTCATGAGCGAAACAAACTGCACTGCGACCTTTGGTTCCAGTTCTTAGAACTATGGCAAGGAGTTCGGCTGTTGTTAAGGCGTGAGCACCATGTTGTAGCAGGCGCTCACGCGGTCGTTCTGGCTTAAAATCACCAGTAGTAGGTAACACTGAGCTTATTTTCATTTAATGGCCACACTTAAAATTAAAAACTAATCTATACAATGACACAGCTCCCTAAATTAATAACCATGTAATTGATGTTTTTATCAGCCTATTTACTTCTAACAATTGTGCTAAAATAATAGGGTTTAATGTCAGGTAAAGCCTGAAACGAATATTTAGCTGGCGCCACTACAAGCAATACAGGAATATATAGTCATGAAAGAAGGAATTCATCCCGAATACCGCGAAGTGGTATTTCTGGACCAACAAACTGGTAACACATTTATCACTCGCTCTACACTTGAATCACGTGAAACTATAGAGCTTGATGGTAAAACCTACCCTCTATTTAAGTGTGATGTAACTTCAGAATCACACCCTTTCTACACAGGTGCGCAAACACGTATCGTAGAAACAGGACGTGTAGAAAAATTCCGTGCACGTTTTGCACGCACCTCAGGTGCTTTGCGCAAGTCCTAATCAGGGCTGCTGCAACCTCTTTTTATCAAGGCAGCCTCTGGCTGCCTTTTTAGTCAGTGCAAAATAATAAAGCAACACCGGCGCGACTCACTACCACGGCAACTAGCAAGCTGCCGCGTAGCGTGCTGTTTGTGGCCGGGATAATCTACATACTGGCAGGGTTGTTTTTCCGTGACCCATGGAAAACTGATGATGTAGTAGGCCTGGCCACCATGTTGAATGCCATATATGATCACGATAATGGCGTATGGCTACACCCTCAAATAGCAGGCCTAGAACATGCGGGCAGCGGCCCCCTTTCCACCTGGCTTGGTGCATTATTTATTTTCCTACTAGCACCCATAATAGGGAATTTCACATCACCAATTGATGCAGCAATAATATCGTCACGCATACCAAACCTTATGTGGTTTGCAATTACGTGCTCATCAGTCTGGTATGGAACTTATCTACTAGGCCGTAGGCCAGAACCTCAGCCTCTTGCCCTTCCTTTTGGCGGAGAGCCTGAGGTTAAAGATTACGGACGCATGATTGCTGACGCAGCATTGCTTCTATTGGTAGCAACAGCTGGCATATTATGGCGCATGCATGAAACGTCTTATATTCCTGCGCTAATAGCATCTCAGGCTTTATGTTTTTATGCTATTGCTCGAATCATAGATCGTCCAGTATCTGGCTCCATAACACTTGGTCTTGCATTATCTGCCTCCTTTCTTGCCAACGGCACATTAGGCTTGCTACCAGTTGTTATTGCCACAATAATTTGCTTCTGCCCAGCAAGTATTTTGTGGCAACAAAAAAAGTGGCTTGCCGCAAGTCTGGTTATAGCTATTGTCATATGTGCCACATGGTGGGCTCTTGCGTTAAATAGTAGTAATTGGTGGTCGCAGCAATGGGTACTATCTCAGAAAAGTTCATGGTCGTGGCCCACTCTAGGAAATACTCTTAACACGGCACGCGATTTACCATGGTTTCTATGGCCAACATGGCCATTTGCCGTTATGGCACTGTGGCAATGGCGTCAATGGCTTTTATCACCTCATATACTGGTACCTTTTTCCTTTTTTATTAGTGCACTATTATCGCTACCATTTATTGTAGGCGCATCGGAACCGCATTACAGCCTGCTAGCCATACCATCTGCCATACTAGCATCATTTGCCTTGCCTACCTTACGTAGAGGTGTTGTTAATGCACTCGACTGGTTTGCTGTAATGTGTTTTACGCTAGCCATAGCAACTGTATGGCTAGGATGGGTAGCCCTTCATAGCGGCTGGCCACCAAAAATATCGCACAATATAACCAGACTTATCGAGGGATATGACACTGAGATATCCTGGGTAGCCATATTTATTGCTACTGCGGGAACAGCTGCCTGGCTAGCACTAGTTCGCTGGCGCCTTATACACAGGCCCCTCGCTTTATGGCGCGGCACAGTTTTGTCTGCTGGAGGTCTAATTGCTACATGGCTATTGCTAGCAACCCTATGGATGCCCGTTTTAGACTATGCGCGCAGTTACAGAACAGTTTCAGCAGAACTATCTAAAGCCCTCTCTATACATAAAAATAGTAATGATTGCATACGTACTCTAGGCGTTGGTAAAGGGCAAAGAGCGTCGTTTTATGCATTTAACGGTATCAGGTTTTCTTACAACACCCAGTGCAACCTAATACTACAACAAACAACTGTAGACCAAGTAAATGACGGAACGGCATTTACCCCTTCAGGCACTACTGTGATATGGCAGGGCAAAAGGCAGCCAGACCGGCACGAAATGTTCAGGCTGCTACAAACAACGGGTAATAACCACTAGTCTTTATATATGTAGTCGCGCCGCCATCGGTAGGCCAGGTCAGACGGGTAATCTAGCTCATCCGACCTACCAACACCTCGCGGTGTTGCCAAAACCTGATGTAGCGCGATCCATCCATGCTCAAACCCCATGGCACAACCAGCTAGATACATTCTGTATGCCCTTAGTGAACGCTCGCCTTGATCACCGCCTAGCACTTTACGGGCTTCATCAAGCTTAGCTTCAAGTGCATCGCTCCAAGCCCACAGAGTGCGAGCATAGTGTGGTCTTAGGTTTTCTATGTCTAGATCTTCCCAACCACCCTCGTTAAGACCCACGAGAACCTTACTTATATGAGTTAACTCACCACCGGGGAATATAAACTTTTCTATAAAGTCACCCATGCCGGCTCCCAAGCCAGCGTTGTTTATTCCGCCAGCTGTGATGCCATGATTAAGCAGCAGCCCTCCTGGTTTTAATATGGTACGCAACTTAGTGAAATATGATTGCAGCTGAGCCAGACCTACATGCTCAAACATACCTACAGACGCTATTTTGTCGAATAGCTTACTATCATCTAACTTGCGGTAGTCGAGAAGCTGCATTGTTACTTTTCCTTGCAGCCCTTTTTCCTCTATAAGACTATTCACGTAAGAATGCTGGTTTCGTGACAAAGTAATGCCATGAGCCTGCACATCATAATTTTCTGCCGCCCATAAAAGTAGCCCACCCCAACCAGCACCTACGTCTAAAAAACGTTCACCTGGCTTCAGGTCTAACTTACGACAAATGTGGTCTAGCTTCGCCTCTTGGGCTTGAGCCAACGTATAGTCAGGCTCTTTGTAATAACCACACGAATAAACGCGGCGAGGATCTAGCCATAAAGCATAAAAATCATCAGAAAGATCGTAGTGAAACTCGATTTGCCTAGCATCACGCTCTATTGAGTGTCGCCAAACCGACATTAAACGTCTGACGAGATTGGTAAGCCAACCCACTTGTGCCGCTTCTACAGGAGACCCTGGCAATACTGCCGAAGCAAGGTTCATAAGCTCACGCATAGACCCTTCAAAGTCAAACTTACCTTCAACGTAATCTTCGCCCAGAACACCCACCTGGCCAGCGGCTAGATTAGCTAACACTGAATTATCTTTTATATACAGACGTACCGAGGCATTGCTATCACCAAGTGTTACACCATCAGGCAACGTTAGATGCACCGGAGCTGGTAAACTATCAAGTTTGGTCTGTACTGCTGACAATAATGCGCTCAAGACTGCTCCTCCTTTAAGCAACTGTACTAATAACAGTAGACGTTTATTACAAGGGCATAATAAAGTTACCACATGCTAAGATGAGCGCAAAATTTATTGTGTCTTAAGTTGTTTTTTTCATATAGTGTCTGAATCTCCATCTTACTTTAATAAAATACCTAGCTGGCTAGTGTTAATGGGCTTTATAACTGCCATTGGCCCCTTAGCCATAGACATGTATTTACCGGCCTTCCCCGCAATGGCGGCAGAGCTTAATACAACCACCGGTTACATAGAACGTACCCTTGCAGGGTACTTACTTGGACTTGCTATTGCTCAGTTGTTTTACGGACCAATAGCCGATAGATACGGTAGACGCACTACCTTAACCCTTGGCCTAACAATTTTTATTGCAGCATCATTCGGATGCGCTCAATCAACTAGTGCGCCAGAGCTTACTATGTGGCGTATAGCCCAGGCATTCGGTGGCGCAGCATGCATGGTAGTACCACGAGCTGTTATAAGAGACAGGTTTGATACTCGTGACGCTTCTAGAGCTTTGTCAGTACTTATGCTAATAATGGGCGCAACGCCAATTCTTGCACCCTTAATTGGTGCTCAGGTAATGAAGATAGCCGGTTGGCAGTGGAATTTTTACGTGATGTGCCTAGTAGGCGGCATACTATTGGCTTTTACTCTAACCACAATGCAAGAGTCTTTAAATAAAGACCATATTACTCCTCTTAGACCAGGAATAATTGCAAAAAACTACAAACAACTTGCTAGTCACAAAAGGTTTGTTTTTTACACCTTATCTGGCGGCTTTGGTTCTGCCGGAATGTTTTCATACATTGCGGGCTCACCTAGAGTGTTCATTGATGTATACGGAATAGATCCTGACTATTTTGGCTTGCTGTTTGGAGCCAATGCTGCAGCACTTATAATAATGTCTCAAGTAAGTGCCCGCCTTCTTAATCGTTTTGACCCAGAGCAACTGTTAAAAGGGTCACAACGAACATTGGTAATTGCTACTATAATTGCCCTGATGCTAACCCTAGCAAACAGCCTTAGCCTGTTATTATTAATGTTGTGCTTATTAACGTTTATGGGCAGCCAGGGATTTGTAAACCCCAATGCAGCAGCGCTAGCACTGCGCGAACAGGGGCACAGGTTAGGTGCAGCATCAGCACTTATGGGTACATTGCATATGCTTTGTGGTGCTGCGGCTGGAATGGCAATAAGCTGGTGGCAAACGGAAAGCGCATTACCATTAACGACACTACTTACCATTTGTGCAGTTTGCTCATGGTTGTCGGGTCATATTGCACTTAAACAAAAACCCTAAACGTCCTTGACCGAACCCTCAAAATCATGTTATTGTAGTATGCTTTACTGAATTTAAAATAGGGGTATTGACATGGCACGCGTATGCCAAGTTACAGGCAAGCGCCCTACTACGGGCAATAATGTTTCTCACGCAAACAACAAAACCAAACGTCGTTTTATTCCCAACCTGCAAAACCGTCGTTTTTGGGTTGAAAGCGAAAACCGTTGGGTACGTCTTCGCGTATCAACAAAAGCTCTTCGCACTATAGATAAAAATGGTATAGATGCCGTGCTTGCAGAAATGCGTGCACGCGGCGAAACTATCTAACCCTGCACTAACAAAGTAACAGAGGTCAATATGGCAAAAGGTATACGCGAAAAAATCAAACTGGAATCTTCAGCGGGCACCGGACATTTCTACACAACAACAAAAAACAAGCGTAACAACCCAGAAAAACTCGTGATCAAAAAATTTGATCCAGTGGCACGCAAACACGTAGAGTACAAAGAAACACGTTTACGATAACGCACCAGGTGCTTTAATGCAGCCTAGGGCGTACGCACCCCTTGCAAAAAAGCTCCGCTAAGCGGAGCTTTTTTATTGGTGCTTTATGTTTGTTTATGCAAACCTAGCAGAAGATTATAATATCTAACCTTTATCAATTAACACTTGTGAATTCATGCAAGAACAGTATATTCCCACAAAAATAGAATCCGAAGCTCAAGCCGCCTGGAAAAAAGGTGATGTTTATCGTGTAGAAGAATATGCACTAGACAGCAATGGCCAACCTAAGCCAAAGTTTTACGCCTGTTCCATGCTACCTTACCCAAGTGGTAAGTTACACATGGGCCATGTGCGAAACTACACCATAAATGACATGATGGCCCGCCAGCTTCGCATGCGTGGTTACAACGTGTTAATGCCCATGGGGTGGGATGCATTCGGCATGCCTGCGGAAAATGCCGCCATGAAATCAGGTGTTTCACCGGCAAAATGGACATACCAAAACATAGACACCATGAAGCGCCAAATGAACGCCATGGGTTTAGCAATAGACTGGTCCAGAGAAATATGCGCATGCGATCCAGACTATTACAAATGGAACCAGTGGATATTTCTAAAAATGCTGGAGAAAGGCATTGCATATAGAAAAACGCAGGTAGTTAACTGGGATCCAGTAGATCAAACCGTACTGGCAAACGAGCAGGTTATAGAAGGTCGCGGCTGGCGCTCAGGAGCATTAGTAGAAAAACGGGAAATACCCGGATATTATCTAAAAATTACCGATTACGCCGAAGAGCTACTCGATGAAGTAAAAAATGGCCTTGATGGGTGGCCAGAGCGAGTTCGCACCATGCAAGAGAACTGGATTGGGCGTAGTGAGGGTGTGCGACTGGCATTTACACACAACATAAAAAATGACAAAGGCGAGCTAATACAAAACGGACGTATGTATGTATTTACAACACGTGCCGACACATTAATGGGAGTAACTTTCTGTGCCGTTGCACCCGAGCACCCTATTGCTCAACATGCCGCTTTAAATAATCCACAACTAGCAAAATTCATAGAAACCTGCCAAACGGGCGGCATAAGTGAAAGTGACATAGCAACTCGCGATAAGGAAGGCATGGCAACGGGTCTTTATGTTACACATCCTATAAGCGGAGAAAACATACCGCTTTGGGTTGGAAACTATGTATTAATGAGTTATGGCGACGGTGCAGTTATGGGTGTACCGGCCCATGACGAGCGTGATTTTGAGTTTGCTTTGAAATACAACCTGCCTATAAAGCAGGTTATTTCACACCCCAACCATCAATTCAGCGCGACCCAATGGAATGACTCCTACGCAATTAAAGAAGGGATAAAAACCATTAATTCGGGTGACTTTAGCAACCTAAGTCATCAAGATGCTGTAGATGCAATTGCTAATTATCTTGAAAGCAAAAGCTTAGGAGAAAAGCAGACTACCTGGCGCTTACGCGACTGGGGCATTTCCCGTCAGCGTTACTGGGGAACACCCATACCAATTATCCACTGCAATGATTGCGGCCCGGTGCCAGTACCAGAGTCAGATCTGCCAGTAATACTACCAGAGCATCATATACCAGACGGCAGTGGTAACCCGTTAACCTCGGACCCCGACTTCCTTAATTGCAAATGTCCAAAATGTGGTTCTGATGCAAAGCGTGAAACAGATACCATGGACACTTTTATAGATTCATCATGGTACTTTATGCGTTATACATCACCAAATGCAAGCCACGCTATGGTAGACGAACGCAACAACTATTGGATGCCAATGGATCAATACATTGGCGGTATAGAACATGCAATTCTTCACCTGCTTTACGCTAGGTTCTGGACTAGAGTAATGCGCGATTTGGGGCTAGTTAATTTCAATGAACCATTTACCCGCTTGTTAACGCAGGGTATGGTGCTTAATCACACTTACACTAGACGCACAGCAAACGGTGGAATCGAGTACTTCTGGCCTGAGGACGTACAAAACACTTACGATGAAAGCGGTAATATAGTAGAAAGCGTGCTTAAATCTGACGGGAAACCGGTAGAATATGCAGGCATTGGCACCATGTCCAAGTCCAAAAATAATGGTGTAGATCCACAATCTTTAATAGATACGCTTGGAGCAGACACAGCCCGACTATTTACAATTTTTGCCAGTCCACCGGAGCAGACATTAGAGTGGTCTTCATCTGGAGTTGATGGAGCCCACAGGTTCTTAAGACGCTTATGGAGCTTTTGCTACTCCAATCTAGACACCATATCTGGCGTTACTTTTAGTAATACAGACTGGACATCTATTGGTGCTAATAGCAAGAATATCCGACGAGAAATTCATCAGTTGCTTAGCTTAGCCGATTACGACTACCAGCGAATACATTACAACACGGTGGTTTCAACCAGCATGAAAATGCTAAATACGCTTGAGTCAGCTAAAGCAAAAGACAGCCTATATGCTGAAACACTAGCAGAAGGCACCTCCATTCTACTTAGGGTGTTATACCCCGTGGTACCACATATCACATGGCAACTATGGAACGAGCTTAGCTTTTCAAAGCAATACGGAGATTTGCTTGATTCACCTTGGCCCGTTGTTGACAAAAATGCCTTGGTATCAGATGAAATAAAACTTATGCTACAAGTTAATGGCAAACTTCGTGGTTCAATTGTGGTTTCAGCAGAAGCAGACAAATCTGAAATTGAAACAACTGCTAAAGAGCACGAAGCAACTGTTAAATTCCTAGAGGGGCGTGACCCAAAAAGGATAATAGTTGTGCCTGGAAAACTTGTTAATGTAGTAGGCTAATAACATGAACCCTGTTGCTGAAAATCCGCAAAGCCAATCAAACAAAATTGGCAAACACTTGGCCGTATATATAGTATTGGCTTTATGCATTGCTATTAGCGCATGCGGATTTCGCCTCAGGGGAGCCACACACCTTCCATTCAAAACTATATATACAAATATCTCAGATAACACTTCATTTGGCGCATCGTTGCGCAGATCCATAGTCGCAAGCTCACCAGGCCTAGTATTTATGCCTACACCAGACAATGCTGATGTTAGGCTTACCCAACTTGCCTTATCGGAACGAAGACGTGAACTTACGTTAGACGCACAAGGACACGTTGAAGAGTACGAGTTAAACCTATTATTCAGGTTTCAGTTAACCGACAAAAATGGAGCACTGTTACTGAAACCAACAACTCTTACCGCAACTCGCGACATGCCTTACGACCCAGACGATAGTCAAGCAAAAAACGATGAAATGCGCATGATATTTGCTGATATGCGACAGTCTATGGTCGATAGAATAGTACGTTTGATTGGTTCTGATGATGTAATAGACGCCTATAGTAACGGACCTAAAGAAGACGACACCGATATATACCTGGAAGACGAACAATTTGAAGACGACGAGTTCGAGGAAGAATACGTTCCATGAGCCTTATAGATTCGGGCAAGCTAACTGATCAACTACAAAAACATGACGGCAAACAGCCATTATCTAATCTATACGTAGTTATAGGTAATGAGATATTGCTTGTAAATGAAACTATAGATGCCATAAGGAAAGCAGCCACAAAGTCTGGTTATACAGAACGCATAAGTCTAGAACTCGACTCACGGTCCGATTGGTCTGCTGTTACCTCAGAAACGCAAAGCATTTCATTGTTTGGAGATAAAAAGCTAATAACTATAAGCATTCCATTAGGAAAACCCGGACGTGTAGGCGGTAAAGCAATACAGGAATTGGCTGAGCAGTCAAAAACGTTTACCGACATTATAGTTATAGTGGTTTTGCCACGCCTTGATAGAGCCAGCAAAAGCTCAGCATGGTTTAAGTCATTATTAAGCATTGGTTCTGTGGTAGAACACAAAGATATTACCAGAGCACAATTACCTTCCTGGATATCACAACGTATGGCCCTGCAAGGGCAATCTACCGATCAAAACGCATTAAACTGGATGGCAGACAAAGTTGAAGGAAACCTTCTGGCAGCACATCAAGAGGTTTTGAAGCTAGGAATGCTATACGACAAAGGCAACTTAGATATTAACCAGGTTCAAGAGGCAGTTCTTGATGTTGCGCGCTACAATGTGTTTAACTTGCGCGACGCAATGCTCACAGGTAATGCAAACCGCGCATTATCAATACTAGATGGTTTAAAATCCGAGGGAACGGCTCTGCCACTAGTGTTATGGGCGGTAGGTGGTGAAATACGCACGCTGGCAATACTAGATGCAGCACGCACGTCAGGCACACTAAACCAGGAAATAAAACGCCAGCGAATTTTCTATAATCAAGAGCAATATGTAATGCAGGCTCTAAACCGGGTTCCGTCACATATTTGGCCGTTAGCCGTAGCACACGCACACGACATAGATAAAATTATAAAAGGCCTCAATGTAGCGGGCAGGCTTAACGACCCATGGACAGAAGTAGCACTCCTAATATTAAGAGTTGCTAATAGTACAAATTAAATTAATGGTATTAAAGCAATGACTAGTACTAATACTACAAACGAATCTAGCAATTCTCTAAAAGTCTCTATGCAGGCTATAGGACGTCAGGCCCGTCAAGCCTCACATTTACTGCGCACAACATCTGGCAAAGCCAAAAACCGTGCGCTTCGAGCCATGGCAAGAAGGCTTTCCGAGCAGAAGCAAGATCTCCAAGCTGAAAATGCAAAAGATCTTGAAGCAGCGCGCGAAAATGGACTGGAGCCAGCGCTTTTAGATAGGCTTACACTATCCGACCGTGCCATTGAAACAATGATAGCCGGCCTTCAACAAATAGCAGATATGCCTGACCCCATAGGTAGCGTAACAGCTAGCACTATTAGGCCGAATGGCATGCGCGTAGCACAAATGAGAG
>JAJYRX010000175.1 GCA_021793875.1 Pseudomonadota bacterium | reverse complement strand
GGGTGCAGCAGCGAGGCAAGGCAATAGCGTTAACCAGGTACCTACCGGCCTATCTAACCTGCAAAGGCGTGCATATGGCCCCCAAGAAGGCGGCAGCCAGCGATGCACCCAATCGTTTGGGTGCATGTCTGAAAGGTCAGGTATATTGTTATCTGGCTTTATTTCTAAATGTTGTGATTGCTGATTTCTCATTAAGAGATAAGGCTTTCTTACTAATAGTTTTTGATTAAATTGCCAAGTACTTTAATGCCTTGACGAATTTTATCTTCGGGGACAGTTACAAAACTTAAGCGCAATGTATTGTGCTGGCCTTCTGTTCCGGCATAGAAAGGCTCTCCTGGAACAAAAGCCACACCCTGCTCTACTGACTTTTGCAACAGCTTAGAGGCATTTATATGCTGCGGCAGCGTAACCCAAATAAACATTCCACCATCTGGTTTAGTCCAGGTGGCAGTATTGGGGAAGTGTTGATCCATTGCATCTAGCATATAGCCGCATTGTTGCTTGTAAAGCTCGCGCACAGATGGCAGATGTTGCTCAAGAAAACCATTTTTAATAGTTTCATAAACCGCCATCTGGGTTAGTGAGGCTGTGTGAAGATCGGTGGCCTGCTTAATTTGGGCAAGCTTAGAAATAATTGGTGCTGGAGCAACTATGTAACCCAAACGCAAGCCTGGCGCAAGTACTTTAGAAAAAGTGCCTAACCGTATTACTGTGGCACCCGCCTGACGACCAAGTGAGAGCAATGATGGATATGTTTCACCCGCATAGCGTAACTCGCCGTATGGGTCATCTTCTATTATTGGCAGATTAACCTCAGCACAGCGCCGTACGAGCGCTTTGCGACGCTCTAGACCAAGGGTAAGCCCCGTAGGGTTCTGAAAGTTAGGCAGCACATATATGAAACGGCCATCTTTAACCCGTTCATCTGTTAAAGCTTCGGGATCTAGGCCATCTTGATCAGAGGGTACCCCCTCGTACAGTGGTTGAAACAGTGAAAAAGACTGTATAGCACCTAGATAGCTGGGAGCTTCTATGAGAACTTTACTGCCTGGATCAACAAACAATTTGCCCAGCATATCTAGTGCCTGCTGCGATCCAGAGACTATCAATACTTCATCGGCTGAAACAGTAGTACCATCAATACTAAGATGTTGGGCTACCCATTCCCGTAAAGGCTGATGGCCTTCTGTAGGACCGTATTGAAGCGCAACTTCACCTTGCTCTTGTAAAACCTTATTAAAGGCTTCACGCATAACATTAATTGGAAACCCTTGAGGCGCTGGCAAGCCACCCGCAAAAGATATTATGTTTGGTAATACGGTTACTTTCAGAATTTCACGTATAGCCGAGCTAGTAAGCTGTTGGGCGCGTTGTGAAAACGTATAAGATGACGAAGCTTCAAGAGAGTCCATAACGTTGCTTAATAGTGATGTGTGTTGGTAAACAGTGTAATTTAATAAGATTACAGCAAGTTTACCTTTACGTCATCTGTTACACCAGATGACAGTGATAACTTCTATTATTATGAATGATGGCTGCTCTTAGCTCCTGAGGCAATTCACAGTCTTTTGTAACCAGTGGGCACCCATCGACCAATGTGACATCTACAGCGACACCGCGTGTATGATTAGACCCAACAGATGGATCAGCAATATAACGTGGATCAGGACAGTACACTTTTTGCCCAACAAAATTGTTGTTCGTGGCGTAGCGCATGTCTATAATCAGCTGGTATTTTGAGGAGTTTATATTTACCAGCACTTAGCAATGACTTTCCATTGTTAACAATTCTTTATTTTTCATTGTTATTGGAGTCTTGCTTGTTAATATTAGTTGATTCGTCTTTATGGCCGCGTATTAGCTTGCTTAGCCACCAGAACAGCGATATAGAGCAGCTTACCGCAACCACAAATATTGCAATTACAATCCATTCGCCTGTAGTCATAATACAAACCCCGCAAGTAAACTTTCAAGTACAGTATAAACAACAAACTACCAATCAACCCTATGCACAACCCATTACGATTATTCTTAATAGCCGCACTTAGTATTGTTCTGGTTGCTTGTGGCACCAGCAAAAAAACAACCTCTCCTAAGGCTGGTCCTGGTCAGTATGTGGTTGTGCGTGGTGATACGTTAAGCAAAATAGCCAGGCAGCATGGGCAAAGTCTGCAATCGCTAATGCGCATGAATAACATTAGTAACCCTAATAAGATAAAGGTTGGTCAGGTACTTAATGTGCAAGGGGGTAGCGCTGCACCCACAGCTGGAAGTAGCGTAGTACAACAACCCACACCCGTTACCGGAAAATCTGTAGCAGCCCCACGTTCTATTAACCTAACATGGCCGGCTCAAGGGCCTCACAAACGAGGTACTACCGCATCAAACTCGCAAGGCGTGTACATAAGCGGTAAATTAGGCGACCCGGTTAAGGCCGCAGCATCCGGCAAAGTTGTATATGCGGGAAGCGGCTTACGTGGTTATGGAAATATGCTAATAATTAACCACGACGCCAACTTTCTAAGTGTGTATGCTCACAACGAAAAACTGTTGGTTTCAGAAAATACACAAGTAAAACAAGGGCAGAATATTGCCACCATGGGAAATACCGGCACTAACGCGGTGCAGCTATACTTTGAGCTGCGCTATAACGGTAAGGCAGTAGATGCTTTGCGTTATTTACCCAAGAAGTAAAATCGTCGATTCTTTTCTTATTAACGGTCAACCGGCATTTTACGTCCAAAAAATACGGTTGCCATCACAGCCAGTAAGAATCCTAGTGTAAACATATCCATCTTCTCACCTAATAGGGGTACAGCGGCAATAAACGATACAAAAGGCTGTAGTAACTGAACCTGGCTTACTCGCACCATTCCGCCTAGCGCAAGCCCCCTGTACCAAACAAAAAACCCTAGCCACATGGAAAATAGTGACACATAGGCCAAGCCAACCCAAGCTTGCCAGCTTACCGTTTCAGACGGGATATAAAGCAGGGTAAAAGGTATAGTAAAAGGCAGACTTATAACTAAAACCCAACATATAACCTCTGGCGCGGGACGCTCACGAGAGACTTCTGTACCACCTGCAAAACCAACAGCGGTGCTTATTATTGCAAGTAACAAGTAACCATCTGCTAGAGTGAGACTACCACCTCCCTTGCTAACAGCATAGGCAATTACTAATGTGCACCCTAGCAGCGCAAATAACCAAAACCCTAAAGAAGGTCTTTGCCTAAAGTATATTGCACCAGCAATTGCACTAAAAAGAGGCAAAATACCGGTTATTACTGCAGCATGCATAGCGTGAACATCACGAAGTGCAAAACCAAGAAATAATGGATACCCAAGTACTGTACCAACAGCACAAATTATTAAAGGACGCCAATGGTGCCTTCGTGGTAGCTCTGCCCTTCGGAATAGTAAGTACAACACACTTAGTAAGCCCGCTATTGCCGCGCGACCAGCAGTAACAAATACCGGATCAAGCTGTGGATTGTCAGCTGTACCTACAGCCATACGAGTCATAGGCAGAGTTATGCCAAAAGCGACCATACCAATGAATCCTAGGAACAAGCCTAGTGTTTCATCTGACCACTTTATAGTTTGTTTTTGAGGCATTACACGCCTAACTTTATTACGATATGTGTTGCGCCTGAATAGCCTTTTCTGAGCGTCTACGCAGCCATTCCAACAGCGACAACATTATTATGGATACTAATATGAGCAATGTTGCCACTGCTAGTATGGTGGGGCTTATCTGTTCCCGTATGCCTGCAAACATTTGTCTTGGTATAGTGCGCTGCTCTGGGCCCGCCAAAAATAGTACCAATCCTATTCAA
>JAJYRX010000174.1 GCA_021793875.1 Pseudomonadota bacterium | reverse complement strand
ATGCTATCCGCCTCGGTTTATTGCATGCAGTATTACCCGGTCGTTTTCAGATCCTTCCGGGTGATCCAATAATTATTCTTGACGTAGCCCATAACCCACACTCTGCATCAGCTTTGGGGCACAATTTAGCTGCTATGCCTTCTGTTGGCAAAACACATGCTGTTGTTGGTATGTTTAAGGATAAAGATAATGTTCACACGTTATTACCTCTAGTAGAGCACGTCGATAACTGGTACTGTGCTAGCTTGAGTGGCACTAGAGGCCTTACCTCTAAAGAGCTTTCAGAGCAACTTAAAAAGGCTCAACAGCTAGCTTCTAATGGCAATAGTTGTACTGCAAACGATAGTACCGGTTATTCAAATGAACATGCAAATACGAAAGGTAACTCTCCAGGTGTTAAACCTGGCGTCCGGGCTCGATCAGTTAAGGGTAATGTAAAAATTAACGAATACAATACGGTTATACAAGCTTTTAAGGCAGCACGCAAAAACTCTGCAGCTAATGATAGAATTCTTGTGTTTGGCTCGTTTTCTAGTGTAGGGCCTGTACTCGAATTAATTAATAGTCAATAGTTGCTCATTAGCCATATAAAGGTTTTCAATGGGTTTTTTCTCTAGAAACAGTTCAAAAACTTCCAAACAATCCAAACGCACTACCACTTCTGGACAGAATGAAATGGCCGAATTAAGGGTGCGAGCAAGAAGGCGCTTACTTGGCGCTCTAATACTGGTATTGGCAGCAGTAATAATAGTTCCTCAGGTTTTTGATAGCAATCCAGATCAAAGCTATTCAGAAACTCCTCAAGTTGTTGTAGCGCAGTCACCAGCTAGGCCCGATCCCGACCTACACCCAGATTTATCGGAGCCAATAATAGAACCAGAAGACCCTGAGCTATTTGATGATATTGATCATGCGCAAGAAGCGTTAAATCAGATAGAACCCGACACCGATGCCGAAGAAATAATTACACTGCCACCTGAAGAACCGCAGCTAAGCATCAAGAACGATCCAGAGCCCGAAAGTAAGCCGCAAGAAAAGCCTAAGCAGTCTGAGTCTACAAAAAAGTCTGAAGAAAAACCTTCTTCTAACGATGATCAAAGAACAGATGATGGTAGTGTTGCTCTGGCACTGCTAGAAGGTCGAGCTCCAGAACAAATTGCACAAACCAATACACAGTCTGGTGGATTTCTACTCCAAATAGCAGCTTATGGTGCCGAATCCGATGCTAATAATCGACGCGATAAGCTAAAAGAATCTGGCGTAAGCAACGCCTATGTAGAGAAAACAAGCGTAAATGGTAAAACTGCTTTTAGGCTCAGGGTTGGTCCGTTTCCATCTCATGACGCAGCGCAGGCTGCCCAAGCGCGACTCCGAGCTCTCGGTTATGACAACAGTATGATCCTGACCCAGTGACACACTTCGATTACCTTGTTCTGACTATTATTGTTATATCGACAATACTAGGCCTTATAAGAGGGCTCATAAAGGAACTACTATCTTTATGCGCATATGCTGCTGCTTTTATTGGCGCTATCTGGTGGGGTCCTAGAGTATCTGTATTTATTGAAACTTTTATAGACAACCCTTTGTTAAGGGCTGGTTTGTCTTACCTGGTTGTATTTATTGTTGTTTTGTTATTAGTCGGATTAATTAATATTACACTAGCAGCACTTATACAAAAAACAGGCCTATCACCGGCAGATCATGGTTTGGGGTCTGTTTTCGGCTTTATGCGTGGTTTAGTTATGGTTCTTGCACTTGTTGTTCTTGGTGGATACACACAACTTCCGCAAGAGGAATGGTGGCAAAATGCAAAGCTATCTGGTGCTAGCGAACAGGCCATTATCAAAATAAAAGGCTGGCTACCACCACCCATTGCCTCATGGCTACCATATTAAACAAACTGGATTTAACACATGTCTGGAATAGTAGGTATAGTAGGACGCGGTCCCGTCAATCAGACCATATACGATAGTCTGTTACTACTGCAGCACAGAGGGCAAGATGCTGCAGGCATAGCTACAGCACATAGTTTCCATTTCAACATGCATAAGGCTCATGGTCTAGTAAGAGACGTGTTTCGCACTAGAAATATGCGTGCTTTGCCTGGTAACAGTGGGTTAGGGCATGTTAGATATCCGGGGTTTGGTGAAACTAAAAGTGTGGACGAAGCACAGCCACTATATGTAAACGCTCCGTTCGGAATAACTTTTGTGCACAGTGGAAACCTTACAAACTGGCGCGATCTAAGGGATGAGATGTTCAACATAGATCGCAGACACATAAATACAAATTCTGATTCTGAAGTATTACTTAATGTATTTGCTAATGAGTTACAACGAGCAACTAGCACCAAATCTCTAGACATATCCGCTGTATTTAGTGCAGTAACTGCAGTACATGAAAGAGCATCAGGAGCTTATGCTGTAATAGCACAAATAGCAAGCTATGGAATAGTTGCTTTCCGCGATCCTTTTGGTATTAGACCTCTTTGCATAGGACGATTAGAAACCTCTTCTGGTCCAGAATGGATAATCGCATCAGAGTCAGTTGCAGTAACAGGGTGTGGGTTTAGTTTGGTGCGTGATATAGAGCCAGGAGAGGCTGTATTTATTGATTTAGATGGAAATGTAACCAGTAAGCAATGTGCACTCAACCCTATACTAGCTCCGTGCGCTTTCGAGTATGTCTATTTTGCGCGGCCGGACTCCATTATAGATGGCGTACCTGTATATGACGCAAGACTTAACATGGGAGAGCATTTAGCAGAAAAGGTCGCAAAGAATTTACGACTTGGTGATATAGATGTCGTTATGCCTGTCCCAGACTCATCTCGCCCATCTGCTATGCAGCTAGCGGCAAAGCTTAACTTAAACTATCGTGAAGGATTAATAAAAAATAGATATATAGGGCGTACCTTTATTATGCCTGGGCAAACTGTTAGGAAAAGAACTGTACGACAAAAACTTAGCGCTATGGAGCTTGAGTTTAAAAACAAGAATGTTTTGCTTGTAGACGACTCAATAGTGCGAGGAACAACCAGCCGACAAATTGTCGACATGGCTCGCCAGGCAGGGGCGAATAAGGTTTACTTTGCATCAGCTGCTCCGGCTGTTCGTTTTCCTAATTTATATGGTATTGATATGCCAAACAGGAAAGAGCTTATCGCCACAGGACGTAATACGCATGAAGTTGCAAAAGAAATAAATGCAGATGGACTGGTTTTTCAAGATCTAGATGATCTTAAGCAGGCTATTAATAGTTTAAATGAGAACATTATTGACTTTGACACGTCCTGCTTCGACGGCAGATATCTAACTGGCGATATAGACATAGATGAGATGGAACGCATAGGCCTAGATAGGGCATCTCATAGGGCTGGAGTATTAACGGGAGCTGGCACAGACGATTAACACTATTTAATGCGCGTGGCATTAAATAATGCAAACATACCAATGGTAGCAATAATTATAAATAGCATTAGCGCCCAAATGGCATACTCAATTCCTAAAAGATCAACCCTAGCATCCATACACGTAGCATATATTCCAAATAGCCAGGGCAATGCGGCATCAAGACCAGTGCTACTCATAAACTTATCAGCAAAGGTTTGAGCACATGAAAACTGTTGTGCTGCCACGCTATATTGATACCATGCAGCCAAAGCACCGGCTAAGGCTAAGGAAGTAAACAATAGGGTCGATGGAATAGTTATAAACCTGCTATTAGAGAAAAAATATCCTACCGCAGCAAAAACAGTTATCCCAATTAATAATAAACGTTGGAAAACACACCAGGCACATGGCCGCATGTTAAGCATGTGCTGCGAGAAAAGGGCTATTATTAACGCG
>JAJYRX010000173.1 GCA_021793875.1 Pseudomonadota bacterium | reverse complement strand
GTTTTCTCGCTTGGCTAATAAGCTGGCGGTTGCGCTTGAGGCTACTGTTTGTGACAGGGCAAATACTGAAGAGCCACGGGCAGAAGGTCGTGTAAAGGCATCGGCGTGAATAGAAATAAACAGGTCAGCCTGAACACGGCGCGCTTTTTGCACTCTAACATGTAAGGGCACAAAGTAGTCGTTATCTCGAGTCATGTATGCTCTCATGTTTGGCTGAGAGTCAATATGCTTTTTTAGCCTTCTAGCTATCTGTAAAACAATATCTTTTTCACGTGTACCACTAGGACCTATAGCCCCTGGATCTTCACCACCATGACCTGGGTCTATGGCTATTAATATTGGGCCACTGCGTTTTGCCGGCGCCGGTGGAGAGGTGGGCGGTGATTTTGGCAGACTTGGCTCAGGCTTAGGTGCCGAAGCTGTTGGTGGCTGTGTTTGGCCTTCAACCGATGGAACGGGTGCAGCATCATTTTGTGCAATGCTTTCAAGCACCTCTGCCAAAGGATCTGATTCCAGGCTTTCCATCATGGCTAGCAGAGGATCCTGTGCCACTTTTGGGTACATGTCTATCACAAGCCTGTATTTATACTCACCTATTGGTTTAAGAGTAAATACCTGAGGTGCAATAGCTTGCTTTAAGTCAATAACCAACCGCACTACATCGGGACGGTTTTGCCCAACCCGCACGTCCTTAATATATGGGTCATTGTGTTTGACTTGTGAAATAAGGTTGTTAATAGCGCCATTCATGCTAAGGCCGTGTATATCAACAACCAAACGATCGGGACCGTCTAGGGTGAAGTGGTCTGCCTTAAGTTCTGTATCCATTTCCAGGGTAACCCTGGTGTATTCATCTGCTGGCCAGGTTCGTACTGCTAGTATTGTGGCCGCATGACTGGGCTTTGATAGTACCGGCAACATTAGCAGTGAGCTGGCCGACGCAACAAGCTTGCGCCTGCGAAGGCCATGATGACCTAGTTCGGCTTTTTCGTAGCGAGCTTTGTTAGCCATAATGTTCCTTTAGTGCTGTGCGACGTTAGCACGGCCTTTCGTCCTTGTTCTGCATAATTTAGGCGAATTTCAAGGTCGGGGCGGGGCAAAAGCTCACCAGCCCTGTCAGGCCATTCAATAATTACAATGTTGTCACCTTGGAGTATATCGCGAAATCCAGCATCTACCCATTCTTGAGGGTCTGTAAATCGATAAAAATCAAGATGATAGAAAGTTAACCTAGAAACATTATAGCTTTCTAAAAGAGCATAGCTAGGGCTCTTTATTCTTCCTTCTACGCCGCACGCCCGCAGAAATGCACGTGCTAGGCTTGTTTTCCCCGCACCAAGATCGCCAATAAGATGTATATGGGCACTTATTGCGTCAGTGTTGTTGACCAGCAACACGCTAGCAAGGTTGGCCCCCATCTCTGCGGTGCTTTCTTCATCTCTAAGTGCAATACTAAGCTCTTGTGCTTGGTTGTGATTGGAGCTTTTGTTCACGGTAATTTAATAAAATAAAAGTTTTTATATGCTTGGCAAGCATATCATTTTGATGCTTGCTCTGGTTACAATAGCAGTTTTTACAAACGCCCCCTTAGTTAAATGGATATAACTTTCCCCTCCTAAGGGAAGATTGTAGGTTCGATTCCTGCAGGGGGCGCCACCACATACTGCCGTTAAATTAAAAATGTATCTAGCTGCTAATATTTCAATGCTCTATCATAACTTGCCGGAGTCAGATAGGTTCGCGGCGGCAGCAAACGATGGCTTTAAAAGGGTAGAAATACTTGCACCATACAACCATCCGCCACAATGGTATGCAGAGCAGCTTAAGAAGCATTCCCTACAGCTTGTCTTAATAAATGTGCCTGCCCCTGGGTTTGCAGCAACACCTTTACATGAGCCACAGTTTAAGGCTGGTATTATTCAGGCCGCACAGGTATGCAGGCTAACTGGTTGTAAGGCAGTTCATATTCTAGCCGGAGACAAAACTACCGACTCAGCTCAGCAAAGTCAGACATTAAGGCAAAATATAAGCTGGGCCATACAGCAGTATCCGTTACTTACATGGCATCTTGAAGCGTTAAATGCTATTGATATGCCTAATTATTTTTATTCAGAGCCGCAGCATGTCATTGATGAAATAATATCTATTGACAACGCTAATGTTGGCATGCAGTTCGACTTTTATCACGTTATTAAGCAGGGTTTGAATCTAGAGCAGCAAATTTCTTTGTGTGCTAGTTTTATAAGACACGTTCAGGTTGCAGGGTCACCAGAAAGGAATGAGCCAGACGCATGTTTGGACACAATAGTGCAAGGTTTTCATGCTCTAAAAGATATAGGTTATAACGGCGTAGTGGGGCTTGAATATAGGCCTAAGTCTAATGTGGCTTTTGGGTTGTCTTGGTTAAATACACTAATAAAAGATGGCTTGCTAAAGTTCTAATTACTATTTTGTGTTAGCAGGTCTCCTAGAGCCGACAAGGCGTTAGTGCCTTGAATGTCGTATGGCTGTAGTTCCAGATAAATTTTATTGATGTTTTTGAGTCTAGATTTAATTTCATCAAGGTGTTTGTCTTGACGATCACGCCTTGCTGACCAGAAATCATTGTCTATAGCTTCAGGAAGAACACGGTTAACAACTGCTCCCGCAACTGGAATATCACTATCCATTAGTGATTTAATAGCTCTTTCAGTTTCTAGTATAGGAAGTCGTTCGGGCGTAAGAACGAACAAGAATGCTGTTTTTTCTGGATTGGATAAAAGATTTCTAGTTTGATGAAACAATCTTTGCCTATTTACTAAGGTCTCTGCCAATTTCTGACTTTTATCATCTAGTTGTTCTGTTTCGTGCTTAGCCGGATCACCGGCAATGTTATCTATGCTTCGACCGGGTGTAAGGTGTGATAGGACAGAACCAAGGTCTCTTGACCTTTTGTTGTGCTTCAAAAGCCCATCAGTCCAGGCAGCCATAACCTCTGGCAAACTTAATAGCCTTAGTGTATGCCCGGTTGGAGCAGTATCAAATACCATGAGATCAAATTGTTCCATACCTGATTTCATAATTTGAGCTATGCGCTCTAAAAGAGCTGCTTCCTGAGCTCCGGGAGACTGCCTAGATAAGCGCAAATGACGCTGAAGTTCGTTAATTTGATCTGGACCGGCATAGCGTCTCATTTGTGATAGCACTCGGTCAAGATAGGCATCAATTTCGGTGTCGGGGTTTATTTCGAGAGCGGTAAGGTTGGGTACAACATGTACCGGCTTGTCACCAACTTGTCGATCAAGAGCATCAGCCAGACTGTGGGCCGGATCTGTCGAAACTAATAGTACTCTTAACCCCCTGTTTGCTGCACTTATGGCAATTGCTGCGGATATGGTTGTTTTACCAACCCCTCCTTTTCCTCCAACAAGTATTAAGCGTTTTTGTTCTGTAAGGGAATGCAGGTTTAGTGACATATTAGCAGCAGCGGAAATGATCCAGAGGAGAGCGCTCCATTCCCATACGTAAGTGCCAATCGTGGAAGCGCTCTAATAGTAATGGTTGAAGTTCTAGTGTGTACCAAGACGCTGGGTTTGGTACGCCCATCATTTCGGAAAACACTAAAAGCATAAAAAGATCGTCCTCATCACGTTTTGCGCGGGCAATAGCAGCCCTATAGGGAGCGTTGTAATACTGCTCCCCAAGGGTGCTTGCCTGTTTGTACAGACTTTTTATACGGTTTAGTGTGTTTTTCATTAGCTTGCAGCTGCAGCTTTAGCCTTTTCACGCTTAAGTGCTGAAACGCATTCTAGTGTAACCAGAATTGATGCAATTAATACTATTACATCTAGAACCAGAAGGAACAGTTTTCAGCTTTATAGAAGT
>JAJYRX010000172.1 GCA_021793875.1 Pseudomonadota bacterium | reverse complement strand
TGACCTTGGAGATGGCTCGATAGCATTGGGTAGTAATGCAAAGGTTAAAGCTCACCCTGATGATGGTACAGGTGTAGGCGCCGCTATTTCCATAGGAAAAGACTCAACAACGGCGAATACTGATGCCATAGCTATTGGTCACGCAGCGGAAGGTAACGGAGATAACAGTATATCCTTAGGATCCGGCGCTAAGGCGCAAGCGAGGGATAATATTTCCATTGGACGTAACGCAGGAGAAGGCACTTATAACGATGGCGGAAATGATCAAGGTGAAAACATAGCAATAGGCCTTCAAACCGGGCAACATGTAACCGGTAACGCAAATGCTGCACTAGGTACAGAGGCAGGAAAAAGCACCATTGGTAACGACAACCTATCTCTAGGTACCAAAGCTGGCCAAAACATTATCGGTGACAGCAATATAAGCATAGGTTTAAATGCAAACAACAATAATTCACTCTCTCATCGCAGCATCTCTATAGGCGAAAATAGCAATGCTGGAACAGACGCTATTGCTATGGGATATGAAGCAGCAGCAACCGAAGAGTCTGTAGCAATCGGAGGTGGCAGTAATGCCAGCGCGCAAGGTGTCGCATTAGGGTATAACACATCAGCAGAAAATGGTTTTGTTGCAATAGGCCGAGGTGCGAGCGCGAGCCAAAGTGATGTATCAGATGCAGGCGGCCGGTTTACTGGCAAGTCCTTTAAGGGAGAGGTGGTGTCCGTAGGTAATGCCAAAACCGACGCCACAAGAAGGATAGTAAACGTTGAGGATGGTGCAAATGACACCGATGCGGTTAACGTTCGGCAGTTACAAAAGGTAGTAGATGATTGGAATAAAAACGGTGCTGTGATCGAATATGACAAGATAGCAGATGAATTAGAAACCAATTGGTCTAAAGAAATTGCTGCAAATAAGACCAAATACGTTAGTATTAATGACAAAAAAAATAGCAAAAACAACGAAAACAATGATGGTGCTGAGGGAATGGATAGCATAGCTGTCGGACCTGTCGCTAGTGCACTAGCAGACCAATCAACGGTTATAGGCAATACCGCAGCTGCAGAAGCAACTGCCACTTCTGCCGTAGTCATTGGTAGTAAGATAAAAGGCATTGGCAAATACTCAACCACCATCGGCAGTACACTTTCTGAGGCTCGCGGCGAGAGTAGCATTGCGATAGGTACTAAAGTTACTAGTCGTGATGACAATTCAATAGTTATTGGGCATAGTTCGGAGACTAATAGGCAAGGAACCGGTGCACCTTCAGTTAAAAACTCCATTGTTATTGGAACAAACTCGAAATCCACGGCCGAGGAGGGAATAGTTCTAGGAGCAGGATCGGTCGCCGCAGGTGTTCGTGGCATTGCACAAGGCAGTGCCGCTAAAGCTCTTGCTGCCGATAGCGTAGCAATAGGCAGTAAATCTCTTGTACGCGCAGACCGTGGTCAAACAATGGGAACTAGCGCCGTAACATATGCCACTGATGGTGTTGCAATAGGTACAGGTGCACAGTCAGGATCAAAGATTCAAGATGGTCAAGACCCTGATATAAATGAACAACACTCTATAGCCATTGGCACTAATGCGAAGGCTATAAATAAAAGCAGCATTGCTACTGGTGCTGGAGCAATTGCTAAGGCTAACCTTGCAATGGCACACGGTGCTGGATCTGAAGCATCTGAGATTAATTCAGCTGCACTTGGTGCTAACTCAATTGCTGCACACGAAGGAAGTGTAGCTCTGGGATCAGACTCTAAAACTGGAGATATAAATACTGGTAGTTATTTTATCAATAGTGCCACAGCTTTTAGCGTCGCGGGCAAAACCGGTCAAGATACTCGTACGGTATCAGTAGGTACAAAAGATAATGAACGTCAAATTCAACACGTTGCACCCGGCGTAGTATCTGAGAATAGCACCGACGCTATTAACGGCTCGCAACTACACGCAACCAACACATTTGCAAATAACTTAGGCGATGATACTGCTAAGCTGTTTGGTGGTGATACTAAACACAACACTAACGGAAGTCTGACCAACCCCAACTTTAAGTTTAAACACGACGATGGCAAAAAATATCAGAATGTGCAAGAGGCAATGTCAGGTTTACAGACAATAGGAACGAATTATGTTGGCGATGACAACAAAACAGTTCACCGAGAGTTAGGAGAAACACTACAGGTCACCGGTGGTGCAGATGAAAACAATCTTACAGACAATAACATTGGTGTTGTGCAAAAGGACGTGAGTGGCCTTTCTGTAAAACTCGCCCAGAATATAAATTTAACTAATGCTGGCTCAGTAAAAATAGGAGATACCACCGTTGACAACGAGGGACTAACCATTGACGGCGGACCTAAGCTCACAAAAGGTGCGATCGATGCAGCCAATAACAAAATAACCAATGTTGCATCAGGAACATCTGATATGGATGCTGTTAATCTAAAACAGCTAAATCAGGTTAAAAACAAACTAACTCACTACTACAGTGTAAATAGCTCTAACACTGGTGCAGGTAGTAACTATGATAATGACGGTGCCACCGGTTCAAATGCCATAGCAGCAGGTCCTTTTGCCGCTGCTGGCGGCGCAAACTCCTTAGCTATAGGTAATGAAGCAGATGCTGGCAAAGATATACGCACAATATCGATAGGTCATATGGCTAAGATGGATGGAAGCACCCAGCGCTCAATAGCAATAGGCCCTGGAAGTACCATTAAAGGTACACTTCAGAGCAACGGTAACCAATTTCAATCTCATGACTCTATTGCTTTCGGGTCAGATGCTTTAGTAGAAAGAACAGATTCTATAGCTATTGGTCATAAGACCAACGCAAACGCTTTGCGTTCTTATGCCATAGGTACAGGAGCAAAAACAATAGGTAATGGAAACTTTGGAGGTCAGAACTCAATTGCTTTTGGAACTGATGCACAAACCGAAGCTGACACAATTGGACAAGACAATGCAAATCAGATAGCTATAGGCACAAAATCGCATGCTAAAAACGATAATGCCATCTCTATTGGTTTTGAAAATAAGGCTCATGGCAGAAATACGGTATCTATAGGCACAAAATCGGAAGCAACAGCTGGCAGCGCTCTGGCTCTTGGTTATGACACTAAAGCTAGCGGCTCTCTAGCCATTGCCGTTGGAGCTAGCTCCAAAACGGAACGAAACAACGCCACAGAAGTCGGATCATATGCTAAGGCTCAGGCCCACAAGTCTACTGCTATTGGTACAAACTCTGTTGCTACACACGAGGGCAGTGTTGCAATTGGAGAAGAGTCTAAGGCTGATGGTCTCAATCTAACTCAAGAAGCCTACTTAGTGGGCGGGGCAGCAAGCTCAGAGTTATCTATAGGTAACTCTAGTAATGCACGCCGCATAACTCATCTTGCGGCAGGAGCGGCTGACACCGACGCAGTTAACGTATCCCAGCTTAAAGCTGTAAACCAGTTGGCTTCAACCGGCTGGTTTGTAGGTGTTAATGGCGAAAGTACAGGTGAGAACGTTGCACCAGGAGATAAGGTAGACTTCAGCAACACCGATGGCAATATAGATATTTTCCGTGATAGTACAAATCTTAAGTTCAAATTGAACGAAGATATAAATCTTGGGGCTAATGGTAGCCTTACAACTGGTAATACTAAGGTAGATAATGATGGCGTTACTGTAGTAGACAACGATAATGGCAGCTCTACCGCAGTGGAAGCGGGTAAAGTAACTATTGCCGGTGGTAGTAACTCAATTGTTATAGATGGTAATGAAGGCACTATTGGTGGCCTTACCAACAAAACTTGGAACCCCAACGAATACACAAGCGGGCAAGCAGCTACTGAGGATCAGTTAGGTGAACTGAATCAATACGTAGACTCAGAAATTGCTGA
>JAJYRX010000171.1 GCA_021793875.1 Pseudomonadota bacterium | reverse complement strand
AAACAGAATCAGCAAATGATATTGAAGCCACAGTACCGGCCTCAAACCTAGATAGCGGTACTAACTTTAATGATGCACCGTGCCAAGAACGATACAACGATGGAGCTCTTCAACAAATAATAAAAAGTCGTACTCGTTCAGAAAACACAGACAGCTCAGCAGATGACGGCTTTGCACCGTACGCAGTGGAATCCTCATCTGATGACCCCGTAGCCCAAGCTATACAAGAGCTTGCTAATCATGCAGCATGCCAGGAAGAGCGTATTAATAGGTTATGCAAAGCCTTGGAGCAGCTTGGACAACATATTGAAAATGGCGACAAACCAATTGATATTGATAAGCTTAATAGGCTTTTAGGGTAATTTAAAAAATGATTCCTTTCTCGGTATTAGACCTATCCCCCATTACTGAAGGCAGTACAGCCACCCAATCTTTTAAAAACACATTATCACTTGCAAAACGTGTAGATGACCTTGGCTATAAACGATATTGGCTTGCAGAGCATCACGGTATGCCAGGAATAGCTAGTGCAGCAACGTCTCTTCTTATATCTCATGTAGCAGCCGGAACTAAAAACATGCGCGTAGGTGCGGGTGGAATTATGCTGCCTAATCACTCACCGCTTGTGATTGCAGAACAATTTGGAACTCTAGAGTGTCTGTACCCTGGACGCATTGATTTGGGCCTTGGTCGTGCGCCCGGGTCGGATACCCCCACTTCACGCGCCCTTAGGCGTAACCTAACCGGAAGCGCACACGATTTTCCACAAGATGTCATAGAGCTCATGGACTACATGTCTGACGACCCAAAACAATCTGTGGAAGCAGTCCCGGGTAAAGGCGCCAAAGTGCCTATATGGATTCTGGGTTCCAGCCTCTTTGGAGCGCAGCTAGCTGCTGCTCTTGGCCTTCCATATGCATTTGCCTCTCACTTTGCTCCTCAGCAAATGGAGCAGGCAGTGGATCTTTACAGAAAAACATTCCAACCATCGGATCAACTACAAGAACCACACGTTATGTTGGCATACAATGTATTTGCTGCCGATACAAATGAGGAAGCAGAAATACTAGCTACATCTGCACAACAATACTTTGTACAGCTAAGAACTAGCAATCCAGGTAAAGTGCCGCCACCTGTACCAGGATACCTTGATCAGGCAGGCGAGCATGCAAAAGCTATTATTAGTCATGTAATGAGGTGTTCGGCAATCGGTGACAAACAAACGGTTGCACAAAATATATCTAGTTTTATAGAGCGTATGAAACCAGAAGAGCTGATTATTGTGTCAAACATTTTTGATATTGACGCACGTATACGTTCATACGAAATAACCGCTGAAATATTTCAACAGTTAAGATAAACACATGCAATACGACGATACATTCGCACACCGTCTAAATGTAGTGCGACAACGAGTTGATGAAGCCGCTATAAAGGCTGGACGAGAGCCATCTGAAGTTAAGATACTACCAGTAAGCAAAACATTCGGTGAAGATTCAATACGTGAAGCTATAGCTTCTGGGCACAGCCGTTTCGGTGAAAATCGTGTCCAGGAAATAGTGAGCAAGCAAGAAATACTTGCAGACGCAAATATAGATTGGGTTATGATAGGCCACCTACAATCCAATAAGGCCCGTGACGTAGCTCGCTACGCCAGCGAAATACAGTCTCTAGATAGGCTATCACTAGCAAAAACCCTAGACAGAAGGCTACAAAAAGAAGGTCGTAGCATAGATGCACTTGTGCAAGTCAAGACATCAACCGAACCAACAAAATATGGTCTTGACCCGGCAGATCTACCCTCATTCTTGCGAGAAGTTGCACGCTATATGCCATCCATAAAAATACAAGGCCTTATGACTATGGCCATAAATATTCGCGATGAACAAGCGGTACGAGCTTGCTTCCGAACTTTGCGTGAACTACGTGACCAAATGCGATCTGAGGCCATTAGTGGCATAGTTATGGATAGGTTATCTATGGGCATGAGCGGCGATTTTGAGCTAGCCATAGCAGAGGGTGCAACAGAAGTACGAATAGGAACCGCTTTATTTGGTAAACGTCCTTACGGTGATGAATACTATTGGCCAGAAAATAAAAAATGAATCTTATGCCGGCATGGTCGTATACGGATGTAGTTTTAAACTAATTCTTTGACCCTTCCGTTACGACGTGCCTTAATACGGCTTTCAACAATCAATGCAACAAACACCATACCTGCAGCTAAGCTAGTGTGCCCAATATAGGCAGTTATCCCAAAGCTCCACCCCATGTTTCCTACAGAAAAACATAGTGCTAGTAACAATAGTATCCATCCAGCGAGACGTAAGTATTTAGTGGTCTTGATGCACAACTCCTTTCCGAACAAGTCGCCTTGATGACGGGGCATTGACAAAGACAAACATGTAAAAGCTGTCATCAGAAGCAGGCAAACAGCCATATGGTTTTTCCAGAATAATCCATCCATAATGCGACTTTCCTATATAGACTTATTTGATATTCAACCCTACTTGAAACTCTGTCGATGACGGAATATTCGTATGGCTATATATACATGCAGTGCAGAAAATGCCAATACGGTCAGGTCAAACCCCGCAAACAACCAATCACCATTGCGCATGCTGACGTATAGACCCCTATTTGTTGTTACAGCATTCAACACTGGTAACAATGCCTGTAGTATTGCTGCTATTACCATAAGCTCCACCCACGCACGCTTAGGCTTATGCACTAGAGCACATACAAGCGCGATCGCCCAAACTATAAAAAAGCCATTAACTTCCCAATCCGCCCTCTGATCCATATCTAGCGGTAACAAACGGTTCAACCAAAAGTAAACGGTCATAGCTAACGACAAGCCTGCAATGGTTGTTATGTTCAAACACTCAACCGCTCTAAAACCAAAGTGACTTTTTCCCTTACCAATCAACTTTTTCTCGCGCTTAACTGTCCAGAGTACCAGGCCGGTACCCACCATAGCTGTACCTGCAAGGCTAACCAAAAAATACAGCCAACGCATGGCTGTATCAGCAAATTTACCCATATGCAATCCATATAAAACACCTTGGGTAGTTGCTGCCGGACCAGAACTATCCTTAACCACTAGCCTGTCACCAGAAACTCCATTAAAGATCAAATATCTAGGCGTAGTAGACACGTTGCGCTCTTGCGCTAGAACAATAGCAACCTTGGCCGTTATGTCACCGGGATTAACAACCTGAATTCGACCTACGCTGCCCTTACCCCACATTTGCTCAGCCTCTTTTATAAACCTTCTAACAGGCAAAAGATCTGCATTCACACCCAAGGGCTTAGTATCAGGCATAAAAAAACGCATTTCATTAACCACCTCTGCTCTATCCGTATCGGATGGTAAGGCATGCATGGTTAATGGCATATACAGCACCATTAAAGTGACCAAACCACTCCAGGTAATCATGAAGTGAAATGGAATTCCAAGCACTGACAAAGCATTGTGCGCATCCATCCAAGAGCGTTGGCCCTTTCCCCAGCGAAAGGTGAAGAAGTCTTTAAAAATCTTTTTGTGTGTAATGATTCCACTTATTATGGCCACAAGCATGAACATGGCACATAACCCTGCAATCCAACGCCC
Source organism: Pseudomonadota bacterium (assembly GCA_021793875.1). Taxonomy (GTDB): domain Bacteria; phylum Pseudomonadota; class Gammaproteobacteria; order Burkholderiales; family Burkholderiaceae_B; genus JAJYRX01. The sequence continues at coordinate 281 of JAJYRX010000171.1, read as the reverse complement.
CCACAAAGTAGGAATATAGTGAAAGTTGAAATGAAATCGGTAAAAGAAATCACCGCCTTTAGTATCACGTGCATTAATATGCTGCCCAGTGTTGCCTTCGAAAACAGCATTATTAAAGCTTTGCCCAGATAGTTGAGAATCCCGCCAAAAAGCCGTAGCAAAATGATTTCTATTTGTGGGCAAAGCAATATTTATTAATGTTGTGTTTGGCACATCATCTAGAACTTTATCAAGCACTTTCTGGGCGACCTTATACGAAGGATGCGCTGTAGACGCTGTGA
>JAJYRX010000170.1 GCA_021793875.1 Pseudomonadota bacterium | reverse complement strand
TTATGGAATTGTGTACTTTTACACGTAATAGGTAAATATTATGGCGTTCAATAGTAAGTTTATAGCCCATACCGCTGCAGTCGCATTTTCTGCTACTGCTTTGTACAGCGTTACTGCGGTAGCCCAGCAGGCTACTTCAAGTGGCGAAGTACGCCGTGTTAATGCCGAAGCAGGCAAAATAACCATACAGCACGGTGCCATTCCTGAACTAGACCTTACCGCAATGACCTTGGTATACAAAATTGACCCTGCTTTGCTGTCAGGCATACAACCAGGCGATAAGGTTAAGTTTACCGCCAAGCGCGATGGCGGTGACTATGTGGTGGTGGCCATTTCTAAGTAGCCACCCGCTAGCATGTTACAGTACGTAGCGCGCCAGGTCTTCGCTGGAAGCGGCATCAGATAACTGCTTGTTAACGTAATTTGCATCAATCACTATGGTTTCACCACTGTGACTGGCAGCATTAAACGATAAATCTTCTAGCAGCTTTTCCATTACCGTGTACAGGCGCCTTGCACCAATGTTTTCTGTGCTTTCATTAACAGTAAAAGCAAGTTCTGCAAGGCGCTGAATACCATCTTCAGTAAAGTCTAGGGTCACATCTTCTGTTGCCAGAAGGGCGCTGTATTGTTTTGTTAGTGATGAATCTGTTTCGGACAATATACGTACGAAGTCTTTGGCGCTTAAAGATTCCAGTTCTACCCTTATTGGAAAGCGGCCCTGCAGCTCGGGTATAAGGTCAGATGGCCTTGACAGATGGAAAGCACCGGAAGCTACAAACAAAATGTGGTCGGTTCTTACCATGCCATATTTGGTGCTTACTGTTGTGCCTTCCACTAATGGAAGCAGGTCGCGCTGTACTCCCTGACGTGATACGTCGCCACCACTATGCTCACTGCGTGTGGCAATTTTATCTATTTCGTCTAAAAACACTATACCGTTTTGTTCGGCGTTTTGAACTGCAGCAACGCGTAGATCATCTTCGTTTATACGTTTGCTAGCCTCTTCTTCAGTAAGCAGTTTGAAGGCTTCGCTTACAGTCATTTTGCGTGGTTTGCTGCGATCGCGGCCCATGCCGGCAAACATTCCTCTGAGCTGCTCGGTCATTTCTTCCATACCCGGAGGTGCCATTATTTCCATTTGAGGCATAGGGGCGGCTACTTCTATTTCTATTTCGGTGTCGTCTAGCTTGCCCTCGCGCAGACGCTTACGAAATATCTGTCGGGTATTATTTTCTTCACGGATAGGTTCGTTGTTGGCGTCGCGACTGGGCGGTAGCAATACATCAAGAATTCGGTCTTCGGCTGCGTCTTCAGCTAGGTTACGTACACGCTTCATTTCAATATCGCGCATGTTTTTAACGGACACGTCTACAAGGTCACGTATTATTGTGTCTACGTCACGGCCTACGTAGCCTACCTCGGTAAACTTGGTAGCTTCAACCTTTATAAATGGGGCGTTTGCCAGTTTGGCCAGACGACGGGCTATTTCGGTTTTACCAACGCCGGTAGGCCCTATCATCATTATATTTTTAGGCACTATTTCAGAGCGCAGAGGTTCGTCTACCTGCTGCCTTCTCCAGCGGTTTCTAAGTGCCACAGCAACGGCGCGTTTCGCACCGTCCTGACCAACAATGTTTTTATCCAATTCGGAGACTATTTCCCCGGGGGTCATGGTTTGTGCAGACATTTTGAGATCTTTATTTTGTTTCAAGAGTTTCTATTACTTGGTTGTTGTTTGTGTAAATACACATGTCACCGGCAATTTCTAGTGACTTTTTAACTACTTCGGCGGGCTCTAGTTCGGTGTTTTGTAGTAGTGCCAGCGCTGCAGCCTGTGCGTATGCCCCGCCCGAACCAATGGCGGCAAGACCGTGCTCGGGTTCTAGCACGTCGCCGTTACCAGTAAGTATAAGAGTGTTGTTTTCATCGGCAACTATAAGCATAGCCTCAAGGCGACGTAAAACGCGATCGGTACGCCAGTCGCGGGTTAGCTCGACAGCGGCACGCATTAAATTACCCTGATGCTTTTCTAATTTTGCTTCGAAGCGCTCTTGCAGTGTGAATGCGTCGGCGGTTGCGCCGGCAAAGCCGGCGAGTACCTTGTTGTTATATAGCCTGCGTAGCTTTCGAGCTGTAGACTTGATTACTATGTTGCCTAGTGTGACCTGACCATCGCCGCCCATGGCGACTTTATTACCTCGTCTCACACAGACGATTGTTGTGGCGTGAAATTGTTCCATGAAATCCTTCCCAGTTTAATGTGCAAATAATGGGGGCAAACGGAAAGAATTTCAAGGGTAATATTAATCGCCGTATAATTTTTGGCGTTTTTCCCTGCGTTCTTGAGCCTCTAGAGACAGGTTTGCCGTAGGCCTGGCAAGTAGACGTGGTATGCCAATGGCTTCGCCTGTTTCTTCGCACCAGCCGTATTCGCCGCTATCTATAAGTGCCAGAGCTTGTTGAACTTTTTTAAGCAGTTTACGCTCTCGGTCGCGGGTGCGCAGCTCAAGAGCATGCTCTTCTTCTATAGTTGCGCGGTCGGCTGGATCGGGGGCGAATTGTGTTTCGCGCAGGTTTTCGGTGGTTGCTCCGGCATTGGCCAATATTTCGGCTTCCAGCTGTTTAAGGCGGTTGCGGAAAAATGCCAGCTGGGCATCGTTCATGTAATCGTCTTCTGACATAGCCAGAAGTTGTTCTTCGGTTAGCAACGTTGGTTGCGCGTTATTTGAATTTGCCATGGTGATTCCTTTGTCGAATCTTTAATGAATGCGACTCCAGGTTGTTAGTCAGACAGTGAATATATACTGTTTAGCAAATGTATGCTATGGGTAGCTGCCCCATAGCTCGCGCTGTTATAACATATGATTTTTATCTTCTGGCCTAATTATGCCTGTTTTGTTACCTTTTTTACGACGTAAAACCAAATTTTATAAAGGGTCGCTACTACTTGCTTCGGGTTTTCACCGTATTATTCGAATATTACTTGTAGTAATTGCCTTATGGGTAATTACCTTATGGGCACTATTGTAATGGACTCTAATAAAGCTATGTTGGCTGAACCTGTTATACAGCTGAACCAGGTGTTTTTGGGCTGGCGAAGCCGTGTGGCTGTGCGTGATGTTACAGGCTCGTTTTACCCTGGCAGTATGACTGCTGTGGTTGGGCCTAATGGTGCTGGTAAGTCTACCCTTATAAGGGCCATAATGGGTCAAATAAGCCCGCTACGTGGTCAGGTTAAGTTGCTAGGTGAGGCTCGCAAGTCTATTGCCTGTATGCCACAGGCAGAAGGCCTTGATAGCAGCTTCCCCATAACTGTTTATGACTTAGTAGCCATGGGGGCTTGGCAGCGAGTAGGGGCTTTTAAAAGCTTTAATAATCACGAACATGAAAAAATATTAGAAGCACTTGAGCAGGTTGGTTTAGCTGACTTTTCTCGAAGAATAATTGGTACTTTGTCTGGTGGGCAGTTACAAAGGGCGCTTTTTGCACGCTTAATAATGCACGATGCCCAGGTGTTGCTTCTTGATGAGCCGTTTGCTGCGGTTGACCGTGCAACTACCGAAGATTTGTTAAACATATTATGTAAATGGCATGAACAGGGCCGTACTGTTATTGTTGTGCTACACGATTTAGACATTGTGCGAAAATTTTTTCCGCAAGCACTGCTACTGGCCGGACAAGTTGTAGACTGGGGCCCAGTTGATACTGTTCTTACACCAGAAAACTTGCATATGGCGCGTCATTTGTGCGCCGGAGATTTCTAATGCTAAGCACTTTAGCGGCAATGTTCTCGCCTTTTATAGAGTACGGTTTTATGCGACGAGCACTGGCGGGTTCAATATCACTCTCAGTTGCTGCTGGGCCTTTGGGGGTGTTATTGGTTTTACGTCGCTTAAGTCTTATGGGT
>JAJYRX010000169.1 GCA_021793875.1 Pseudomonadota bacterium | reverse complement strand
TGAGCACGGCTTACTCGATGGCCCAACAAAAGTTGTCACCATGCTTACAGGTGGAACACAGAATAACGTGGTGCCCGACTATAGTCGCCTGGTATTCGATATACGTAGCTTGCCAAATCAAAGCCATGAAGCGCTTATTCAACAAATTAACAATATATGCGCAAATATTATGCAGGAAAGTAATCAGGCACAACTAAGTAGCAAGGTATTACTAAATATTCCTGCTGTTTCTACAAAGCCTGATGCCTTGCTCGTGCAAATTGCTAAGCAGGTTTTATCTGATCTAAAAGGGCATGAGATAAAAGAGAAGGGTGCTAGGTACTTTACCGATGCATCGGTATTGCAGCAGCTTGGAAAAGAAATAATAGTGCTAGGGCCCGGAGACCCAATACAAGCACACCAAACTAACGAACATTTGGTATTAGCAGATTATATGCAAGCAATTGATATATATGAGCAAATACTGCGTCGCCGCATGCTTGTATAGTCGTATAAATTAAAATTACAAAGGAGGAGACACGTTATGAGGTTTACAAGGAGAAATTTCATTCGTACGGGGGCAGTAGCTGGTGCCTTAACGGTGGTAAGTGCCAGTGGTTTAATTAAACCTGTATATGCACAAGAAAAAAATGTGGTTAACTTTGCTGCTGCGGGCACAGTGACTAGTAGCTGGAACCCTGCGTCACATACCGTTGCGCCGCAGATAACTGCCGAAGGCTTTATATTTAGTCGTTTGGTAGATGCCCCTATGAGACCAGACAACCCTGATGAGTTGCTGCCAGATCTTGCTGTTAGCTGGGAGCTTATAGATTCTTATACACTTGAATATAAGCTACGTGAAGGGGTTAAGTTTCATGATGGGTCCGATTTCACAGCCAACGATGTAAAGGCAACATTTGAATATGCTTCCAAGTCAGAAAACCCGGCGTCAGCTTGGTATCCTGGGCCTGTTGATGTAGAAGTTGTTGATCCATACACAGTAAGGTTAAAAACCGAAAAATATGGCTATCCAGCCCACAACTTCTGGTACGTAGTGGCGTTTTTGCCAATTATGTCGGCTAAAGATATTGAAAACCCCAGCGTTCTAGATAAACGGCCTAATGGTACTGGCCCATTTAAATATGTAGAAACCAAAGGGGATCAAATAATTTTCGAAGCCTTTGAAGATTATTACTCAGGTAAACCGGAAATAGATATTCTTAATTGGATATATGTTCCAGACGCTAACACCAGAGTATTAGGCTTGCTTAATGGTGAATATCATATAGCTGAACGGCTAGAACCAGAGCAGTACCTGTCTTTACAAGATGAGTCTGGCCTGTCTACTGTTAGGGGCCTGTCTAGTGAAAACAAGTATATACACTTTCGCAGTAACAAGCCGCCATTTGATGATGTGCGTGTGCGCTTAGCAGCAACACATGCCATAGACAGAAGCCAAGTGCTCGACATAGTTGGCGTTGCAGGTGAGGCTTCCGGATCGCATTTGTCACCTGTTAAGTTCGGCTATATAGACCTGCCCGATTACCCAGCTTATGACCCACAGCTTTCGCAGCAGTATCTGGCAGAAGCAGGTTATCCGGGTGGTCAGGGTCTGCCAGAAATAGAATATATAACGTCAGTTGGTTTTTATCCCAAAACTCGTGAATACAGTGAGCTTATTGCCGCAATGTTACAAGAGCAAGGGTTTCCGGTAACGTTAACCACTCTTGAGCCGGCATCTTGGGAGCAACAACTGTATCGTCGCTCAGATGGGCAGGGCCCTGGACATATTGTTGATGTTGGTTGGTTAACTGGTTCACCCGAACCAGATCTTATCCTAAGGCCTAATTACTATTCCGAACATGCCCTGGTTAATGGGGTAAACGATCCCGACATAGACGCAGCCCTAGATAAAGAGCGAAATGCCGAGAGCATAGAGCAGCGCTTACAGATACTACAAGAAGAGACCCTACCTTTAATTGCGCAACGTTCGCCAAGTGTGTCGTTATTCTCTTCCGTATTTTTGTGGGCGTTGTCTGATGACCTTGAGGGCGTGTATTTCTACCCCAACGGTCCTATCGACTTACGCAAGGCAAAATTCACCAAGTAATTACTTCACTTGAGGTGAAAGGCAATGGCATTTGCAGTTAACTTTTTTGTAAGGCGTATCTTGCAAGGGCTTATTATTGTTGTCCTTGTAGCCCTGCTTATTTTTGCCTTACTGCGCATAGTACCTGGTGATCCTGTTCGTATTATCTTGGGTCCTATGGCAACAGCATCTGTTATGGAGGAAACTGCCCAAAAACTTGGTTTACGCGACCCCATACCGGTGCAGTTTGGTCGTTTTGCCACAGATGTTGTTAAGGGTGACTTCGGGCGTTCGTACATACGTGGTTTGCAGGGTGGCAGTTCTAGCGGTTCGCAAGATGCTGCTGTTTTAGAAACTGCCAGCCGTGCGCCTGTAATTCAGTTAATAATGAATGCCTTGCCGTATAGCCTTATGCTTGGTGGCTTAGGTATATTTTTTGCTTTGTTAGTAGCCCTTCCTATAGGCATATATGCTGGTCTTAAATCGGGTAGCTGGCCCGATAGGGTGGCCCTGTATATTAGTTCTTTATTTGTTTCCTTACCCAATATTTGGGTGGGGGTTGTACTAATATTTTTAATCTCAGCAAAACTGGGCTGGCTGCCTGCCATTGGGTACAAAGGGTTTAGTTATGCGGTATTGCCAGCCATAGTTTTAGCCATAGAAATTTCACCCATCATGATACGTGCCATTTCAGTTTCAGTGGCCACAGCAGTAGGGCAAAGCTACGTAGATGTAGGCGTAATTCGTGGCCTGCCATATTCCACAGTAGTACGCAGACATGTATTGCGTAATGCTTCCATACCTTTATTAAACCTGTTCGGCGCTCAGCTTATTGGTATTTTGCTAGGTAGCATTTTTGTTATTGAGTACATATTCAGCTATCCCGGTGTTGGTCTTCTCACAATAAATGCAGTCTTTCAGCGTGACTTCCCTATTATCCAAGCGGTAGCAATTTTGGCTAGTGGGGCATTGGTAACAATCAATATGCTGGTTGATTTCACATCTACAAGTATCGATAGACGTCTTAAGTTCTAAAGTGCTATGACAACACAAACTGACATACAAACAGCCGTAGCCGTAGTCAACCGTAGCACCGAAAGAGGTGTTAATAAACGGATATTGAGCTTGGCATGGTCTTACACCGAGATGAAAGTGGCGTTTGTAATCTTCATCTCGCTCGTTCTGCTGGCCATTTTTGGGCCGTCAGTTTTAGACATTTCCCCTACCGCAATGAACATATCCGACAGGTTTATGCCGCCAGTGTTTATGGATGGGGGGTCATGGTCTCACATACTAGGAACCGATCAGCTAGGACGAGACCTATTTATACGTTCTTTGGTTGGCCTACGTAATGCGTTTCTACTTTCACTTATTAGTGTTATATGCATGTTCGTATTGGGGTCGGTTCTAGGTATATGCTCCGGCTATTTTGGTGGCTGGGTAGACGCAGTCTTAATGCGCATAACCGACGTGCAAATGTCATTGCCAGTAATTATTCTTGCTATAACAATTCTAGGAATGTCGCGCCCAACCCCATTTTTAATAATAGTAGTTCTAGTGTTAGCAGGTTGGCCTGTATATGCACGTATTTCACGAAGCGTAACTCTAGCAGAACGTCAGAGGGAATACGTTAGGGCAGCCCAAATATTGGGAGCCTCTAATTTTAGAATTATGGCGCGTCACATAGCACCAAATATTCTTCCTCCAATTGCTTTTGTGGCGGTGCTTGATATTGCACGCATGATGATTTTTGAGGCCATATTTGGTTTTATTGGAATAGGAATACAACCTCCAACGCCTACCTTTGGCACCATAATTTCTTCAGGAACGCAGTACCTGCTTAACGCCTG
>JAJYRX010000168.1 GCA_021793875.1 Pseudomonadota bacterium | reverse complement strand
ACTACCTGCCTCAGAACGGAAGCAAGGTGTATGCGCAGTTAATTGTATAGGAAGATCTTCCTGGGTGAGAATTTGGTTTTGCACAGAACCGGTTAAGGTTATTTCAGACGTTGAAATAAGATACATTTCACCGCTACTGGACGGGTCAACATCTTCAGAGCCATCGTGGTTACTACCACCTTTAGTAACCCAGAACATATCGTCTTTAAACTTTGGCAGCTGCCCCGTGCCAAACAAAGTACCAGAGTTCACAATATACGGTGTGTAACACTCCTCATAGCCATGCTCTTGGGTTTGTATATCGAGCATGAATTGAGCTAAGGCACGATGTAAGCTTGCCATGGGCCCACGCAACATCATAAAGCGTGACCCAGAAAGCTTACGTGCGGTTTCAAAGTCTAAACCATAAGGTTCACCAACCTCGACGTGATCTTTAGGCTCAAAACCAAGATGTGCTGGGTTGCCTACAGAGTCAGCTTGACCCGGTAGCCAACGACGCACTTCGACGTTGTCATCACTATTGGTGCCGGCCGGAACACTTTCGTGCGGCAAGTTTGGAATTTCAGCAAGCCAGTCGTTAAGCTCGGCCTGCAATGATGATAGTTCTTGCTCTAACTCGCCCAGCTTTTGGGGAATTTCCTTGGACTCTTGCATTTCTGCAGTGGCATCTTCACCACTGGCACGCAACTGCCCTATACGCTTGGAAAGTGCATTACGCTGTGCTTGCAGATTTTCAGTTTCCACCTGCAATTGCTTACGCCTGGACTCAAGTTCATTAAAACGGTTTGTATCAAAATTGACGCCACGCAGGGCAAGACCTTGCTGAACCAGGTCAAGATTGCGGCGCAAAAGCTGTATGTCTAGCATATGGGGATGTTTTAGTTAAAAAGTGCGTGAAATAATACAAATATCACATTGTAATAAAAATAGAGCAACTAACCACGAGACTTGCGATCTAGGTCACGAAGAAAAGCTAACTTCTCTTGAATCTTGATTTCAAGCCCCCTATCTGTAGGTGTATAAAAGCTTGCATTAAGACCATCTGGAAAATACCTCTCGCCAGCCGCATAACCGTGTGGTTCGTCATGTGCATAACGATACGCTTTACCATGACCCAGCTGCTTCATTAGCTTAGTTGGCGCATTACGCAAGTGCATTGGAACGGGTGCACTGCCATGTTCTTGTGCAAATTTACGTGCTGTACGGTAAGCACTATATACAGCATCTGACTTGGCAGCACATGCTAGGTAAACAACCGCTTGCGCAAGTGCCAACTCACCTTCTGGAGAACCAAGACGCTCGTACACCTCGGCACCCATTAAAGCAATGTGTGTTGCGCGCGGATCGGCTAAGCCTATATCTTCGTTGGCCATGCGAACTATTCTGCGAGCCAAATAACGCGGGTCAGCACCACCATCTAACATGCGAGCAAACCAATATAAGGCCGCATCGGGATCAGAGCCTCTTACAGACTTATGCAGGGCACTAATTTGATCATAAAAAGCATCACCCCCCTTATCAAAACGACGCAAATTTTGAGATAAAGAGGTTTCCAGCCAACTAGTGTCTATTGTTTTGCGGTTAGAAGTAACAGCAGAATCGAAAACCACTTCAAGGGCATTTAGAAGACGGCGTGCATCGCCATCAGCCCAAGCACATAGTTTGTCAGCTGCTTCATCTTCAATATTTATGTATGCAGATGGATCGGAGTCTGCATTTAAGGTATCTATAGCACGATTCAAAAGCAGGGTCAGGTCTTGCTTACCTATGGATTCCAGCACATATACCCTTGCCCTAGATAACAAGGCAGAATTAACTTCAAAAGAAGGGTTTTCGGTGGTTGCACCTATAAACGTTAACAATCCACTTTCAACATAGGGTAGGAATGCATCTTGTTGAGCTTTATTAAAACGATGCACCTCATCAACGAACAGTATGGTTTTTCTGCCTTGAGACTGGGCCTGCTGTGCTGTGGCTACCGCATCGCGTATGTCTTTGACCCCGCCAAGAACAGCAGAAATTGCTAAAAACTGGGCATCGAACCCATTTGCCATTAACCTTGCCAAAGTTGTTTTACCAACTCCGGGTGGCCCCCAAAATATCATGGAATGTGGTCTACCAGATTCAAACGCAACCCTCAAAGGCTTGCCATTAGCAAGCAAGTGGGATTGCCCTACCACCTCGTCCAGACTCTTGGGGCGCAGACGCTCAGCAAGCGGTTTGCCAGCTTTGTCTGAATTTGCGTCATTGGAGAACAAATCGTTGGAAGAGTGCATATGCACCGTTACATTTCAACTATTTCAGTACCTTCGGGCGGATCAAAAGTAAACTCTTCTTTAGGAAGATCTACGTTTGGAGTCACCTTTTCTAGGGTCATGTTAGTGAACTGACCAAATGAGTCTTTAAGTAATAGTGCGGCTGGTTGCCACCCTTTAAAGCCAATATCTATATACTCAAACCCGGCATCGTCAGCTTTAGGCTTTGCACGTACCCAATTCATATTTTCTTTATCGGGCAGAATTTCAAGATCAAAGGCCTCATTAAGGTTAGCAGTACCGAACAAGATAGCAGCAGGGGAGTTTTTATCTGATGAAGAATCAGGTCTTATTATTAGTTGATCAAGGTCGGGATCGTATTGCAGTATTTTTTTCCCATCGGATATAGTTAACTGTTCATATGGCTTGGTAACATGCCATTTAAACATACCCGGGCGACTGAATGAAAAACGACCTGTTTGCATATCGCCTACCGGTTCACCATTTTCCTCTACACGTTGTTGTGTAAAGCGTCCTTTTGCTGTTTGCACCTGCTGCACAAAAGTTTCAAGCTTTTCTTGGGCATTGTTGTTTTCTTGTGCGTGCGTAACAGGCGCAACCGATAGCGCCACGCTTAAAGCCAATAGCTTTATGAAATTTAAGAACTGCATAACCTACCTATTCTGCATCATTTGTGGGTACAAGAATTTCTCGTGAACCATTAGTTTGCATGGCCGACACTATACCAGCAGCTTCCATTTGCTCTATATATCGTGCTGCTCGGTTATAGCCTACCCTTAAATGCCTTTGTACCGCTGAGATTGATGGTCTGCGCTTCTCAAGCACAAACTGTACAGCTTGATCATACAGAGGATCTGACTCTGTATCAGAGAAACCTGTAACAGAACTTAAACCGTCACCGGTTTGCCCTGCAGAACCGCCCTCAAGTACACCCTCTACATATTCAGCCTCGCCTTGCTCTTTAAGAGCTTCTACAACCCTGTGAACCTCGTCATCGTCGACAAAGGCACCATGCACACGCTCAGGCAATGCAGTTCCAGGTGGCATGTACAGCATATCGCCCTGCCCCAGTAAGGTTTCTGCACCCATTTGATCTAGTATTGTGCGGGAATCTACGCGCGACGATACCTGAAATGCTATTCGCGTGGGTATGTTAGCTTTAATTAGGCCAGTTATTACATCTACACTAGGCCTTTGAGTTGCAAGTATAAGATGAATTCCTGCAGCTCTAGCCTTTTGCGCTAACCGTGCAATTAGCTCTTCAATTTTCTTGCCAGCTACCATCATGAGATCGGCAAGCTCATCTATTACTACCACTATGAATGGCAGAGTAGTAAGCGGCTCAGGCTCGTCAGGAGTAAGAGAGAATGGATTGGGTATGGTTTCACCTTTTTTGGTGGCTTCTTTTATTTTGTTGTTATACCCTGCCAGATTACGCACGCCCATTTTACTCATAAGACGATAACGTTTCTCCATTTCGGCCACGCACCAATTAAGTGCATTAGCAGCCTGACTCATGTCGGTAACCACTGGAGCAAGCAAGTGTGGAATGCCCTCATAAATGCTCATTTCCAGCATTTTTGGGTCTATAAGAATAAGCTTCACCTCGCTGGCATCTGCCTTATAAAGCATAGACAACAGCATGGCG
>JAJYRX010000167.1 GCA_021793875.1 Pseudomonadota bacterium | reverse complement strand
CGATCTTCAAATTTTCAGTTAGTAATTCCCCCTGTGTAGACGGCCCATCGGATTCTCCGCGCATTATTCTATTGCGCTGTGACTGCTGGGGCATAAACATTTCTTCAAGCTTATTCATAAGGCTTTCTGCCTTACCCGAATTGTCTGCCTCAAAGTTGCATACATATACATCTAGGGTTACGCCCTTACGCTCTGGCCATGTATGAATGGCTAGATGAGACTCAGCCAAAAGCAACATGCCAGTAACACCGCCAGGCTCGCCCTGATAGTCTGGGAAAGTGTGCCATTTATCACCAACGATGGTTAAACCTACGTCTATAGTGTTTTCACGACACAGTGCCGCTAGCGAGTCTGCATTTATGAGTACAGATGGATCGCAAGCACAATTATATAGATCTGCTGTAAGGTGCAGGCCTTGCATAACTAATTGCTCCTTATAAAGAAGGACCCCAAAGACAGTTAAATCTGTTATGGAAAAAGGCCGGAACCATAACCATACTGGTTATGGGTTCCATTTAATTTTGCGGAAATTTAATAAAGTACAAAGATCAGTTGATACCATGCGACCTTAGCGGCGTTAAGAAAACATTTTGGGGCCGGTTAATCAACTGCTAGCAGGTATTGAGAGTACTTACCGCATCTAAAGAAAACGCAGTATATAGCAATTTTTTATAGGCTTGTTAACAATAATATTAATTTAAATTTTGGGTGTTGCTAAGAGTCAACTATTATTGTTTTTACGCTACAAATTTCATTTTGCCATAATTGGTAAAATACTATCGTGACCTATCTATTATGAAGCTGGAGTTCGCAGTGCTACCAACACAACCAATAACCTGTATTGAAGATTTCCGTAAGCTAGCAAGAAGACGTGTACCAAGAATGTTTTATGATTACGCTGACTCTGGCTCATGGACAGAAGAAACATATCGTTCAAACGAAACTGATTTCAGCAAAATCAAATTTAAGCAACGTGTTGCTGTAAATATTGAGTCACGCAGTATAAAAACCACCATGCTTGGCAAAGAAGTTGCTATGCCTGTCGCCATTGCACCAACAGGTCTAACAGGAATGCAGCATGCCGATGGTGAAATACTTGCTGCACAGGCTGCTGAGGAGTTTGGCGTACCATTTACCCTTTCAACAATGAGCGTTTGTTCAATTGAAGCAGTAGCTGCATCTACAACCAAACCATTCTGGTTTCAACTGTATGTAATGAAAGATCGCGACTTCATACGACGCCTTATAGAACGTGCAAAAGCAGCTCGTTGTTCAGCTCTCGTTCTAACACTTGACTTACAGGTATTAGGGCAACGTCACAAAGACATAAAAAACGGATTAAGTACCCCACCTAAACCAACTATACGCAACCTTATTAACCTTGCTACCAAGCCCAGATGGTGCCTAAACATGCTTAAAACACACAGACGCACTTTTGGCAATATAGTCGGCCATGCAAAGGGCGTCGGGGATCTTTCATCACTATCTTCATGGACCGCAGAGCAATTTGACCCGGCTCTTTCTTGGAACGATATAGAGTGGATAAAGAAGCACTGGGATGGACCTCTAGTACTAAAAGGCATAATGGATGCAGAAGACATACCGCATGCAATAGACTCCGGAGCAGACGCACTTATTGTATCCAATCATGGTGGACGTCAACTTGATGGCGCACCATCGTCAATTTCAGCGCTACCTGCTATATCAGAAGCAGCCGGATCCAAAATTGAGGTTTGGATGGATGGTGGTATTAGAGGAGGTCAAGATATATTGCGTGCCAGAGCTCTTGGTGCACAAAGCACCATGATTGGACGTGCCTTTTTATATGCTCTGGGTGCAATGGGTAAAGAAGGCGTGACTAAGTGCCTTGAACTACTAGCCAACGAGCTTGATATAAGTATGGGGTTTTGTGGCAAAACAGACATAAATGATGTTGACAGGTCTATTTTATTAAACCCAGACATTTTTGATTAAACGCCATTTTCTAACAGCCCTGATATTTTATTCAGGGTTGTTAGCATCACCCGATATCAGCATTATTCCACGGTTGTAACGCTTTGCTCTTCCCTGCCCAATAAGAAGCTGCAGCTTACTACGTGCTTCACGTATACCAACATTAAAGCGCTCTGCAACTTGAGCTACAGTGGTAGCCATGTTCTCTTGAGACTCCATGAACTCCACTAAGTCGTGCAGTTTAATACGTTTTGCTCTAGTTTTACGCTTTTGCGCAGCTTTCTTAACAGCCAAAGATGACTTTTTACTAGCTTTAGGCTCAGCATTTACCTTGGCTGGCTTGTTATGGTCTAGGTTTGGCTTTCCTGAAGAAACGTTAGCCTTATTAAACAAACCCTCAACAGCGTTGTCGGGCTTACCTTTAATAAGTGAGCTAATATAGCAATTATTAAGCTTTGCAAGGTTTGTGCCAACCTCAACTGCGGCCATACAAGCTCCTATATCACCTTCAACAATAACTGTTACTTGCCCGGGGTCGAGTCGCGTTTCTGATATTATTCTAACGTTGCTGGATTTAACCATAGCGTCTGCAATTAATATTGCATTTGCCGCCCCTCTTACCTCCACGAAACCAAGAGACTGTATTATCATAATTCAACCGGATTATTAGCAACCGCAATTACAGCATTGGCAAAGGCCTCACAAGCAGCCCTGCACGAAGCCTCATCTCCTGCCAACAAAGCACCAGCATAGTTAGTTTCTGATGGTGGCGGAACATACAAGGCCATAGATACTTCAGCAGCCTTTAACGCTGCATCTAGACCAACCAACGCCTCAATAGGGGGTGCAATAAGGTAAGCCAATGGTTGACCCCTGCTTACACCAGCCATAGATGATAAATAGCTACCACTACTTGATACTGTATGGGCAAGGAATGCAACTTCACGATTATTATCCGCATAAGTAAATGCTACGGAAGCCTCATTAATTATATCCATCATGCACCCAAGACCAGCCTGTACCTCAGATGGGGTAGATCCGCCAAGTGCGATTATCACTTCTCCGGCCGTTGGAGATGAGCTGTGATCTGCACCTGCATACAAAGAGTTTCCAACATAAACATCTACTTGTGCCTGCTTTGTTGCTTCATCAGCTGCTATATAAGCTACATCATCGGCATCACAGGTCAACAGACCAACACTATGAACATGGTCAGGCAGTTTTAGCTCTTTACGCAAGGACTCGTGAACTGCCGGTATAAGTTGCACGGCTCGTAGTTCAGGTCTTATTTTTTCCCATATAGACATGTCTGTCTCCTTTCACGACCGCTCAATCAACCTTGCTGCTACCTTCATGCAGCATTTTTTTAGCCAAATCAACTATAACTGCGGCAGCTTCAACAGGAGGTGTTCCACCCGAGTGAATATTGGAAACACAAACACGATCGGACTCAACAGTATCAGCAACGGTAGGCTTATAGACCATGTAACAACTAAGACTTTCAGACTGCCCAAGCCCCGGACGCTCACCTATAAGAAGAATAACCACAGATGCGCCAAGCAGCTCTCCTATGTGATCTTGCACTTTAACCCTACCATGCCTGACAAAAAGTGGGGTTCCCAACTTCATGCCAGTGTTTTCTAAGCCTTTCATTAATGGAGGGATAATTTCTTCAAAATTAACAACTATTGCATCTGTTGACAGACCATCTGAAACTATGACCTGTACTTCGGGTTGTTGTATACATTCCTTGTTTAAAACTTCCACACTATCTGCCGATAGTCTTCTGCCCAGATCTGGCCTTGTTAAAAACTGATCTTTATCGATAATTTCAGTATGTAACTCTAAAAGACCCGAGTTATCGACCCATTCTTGAGAAACATTTTTAAGAACAGTGTCTTTGGAACGTGAGTGATCTGCCCAAAACCGTAGAAGAGGCATGGTTGTTGGCCTTGCTCCTGCCCTACCAGAAG
>JAJYRX010000166.1 GCA_021793875.1 Pseudomonadota bacterium | reverse complement strand
TAGTAGTACCAGCCTCTATGGCTGGGTTACCAACAATATGCTTACCCGTAGGTAATACTAATCTAGGCAAGGGCACCGGGCTTCAAATAATGGGACCCAGCAACTCCGATTTAGCAGTTCTACAGCTAGGATATACATATAATCAAAAAACAGGAGACTATAAGCAATGAATTCCGTATATTCGTTTTGGTTTCATGAAACCGCACCAGACAAATGGTTTAATGGTGGCGATCATTTTGATGCTCTAATCAAAAATAAGTTTTCTGATATAACTCGCAAGGCTGCTGCAGGCGAACTACAACATTGGCGCAATACCGCCAAAGGTCGACTCACAGAAATAATAGTTCTTGATCAGTTTTCACGTAATATATATCGCAACACACCAGACGCTTTTAAACAAGACCTTGCGGCTCTTGTATTAGCACAAGAAGCTGTTGCCCTTGGAGTATTAGATCAACTGGAAAGCATTGCTGAAAGAAATTTTTTACTTATGCCATACATGCATAGTGAATCCAAGAAGGTTCATGAAGACGCACTACCGCTGTTTAATAAGTACGCATCACCAGAAACTATAGATTATGAGATAAGGCACAAAGAAATAATTTTCCGCTTTGGCCGATATCCACATAGAAATGTCATTCTTAATAGAAAGTCAACAGAAGAAGAATTACAGTTCTTAAAACAACCTGGTTCATCTTTTTAAAAAAACGACTAGAACATCGATAGGGATTTCACTAATAGGAACTTATCGTATCGTTTTTTATATTTAACTTGTATATTCACTAAACTTGGTGAGGGTTTTCCTGCATATAAGCTTTGCAGAGCACCCTAGAAGCCACTGCGCTGTTGCATTAACTTAAGCCAGCGTTGCATGTTGGAGCAGTAGCAATCATGAAACTATCTTGCTTACTCAGCAAATTGCTCGACCTGGTATCTGAATGGATGGGTCGCATAGGAATGCTGATAATTCTGTACTGCATGATATTTGCTCTTACAGACGTATACCTGCGCTACGTGCTTAACTCACCGTCCCTATGGATAGGCACAACATTGCAAGCCGCTCTTGTCCTATTAGCGTGTATGGCTGGTGCATATGCATACAACCATGATGAGTTCGTTAAGCTAGATCTCTTCTACGCCAACTTTTCCACCCGTACAAAAGCCATCTGCGATGTACTAACAGCTGTATTTACATTTATGTTTCTTGGTGTGCTTATATGGAAAGGGTATCAAAGCGCACTAATCTCAATAAAGCTTAATCAAGTAACCCCAACGGCCGTACGCATACCTATATATCCTATTAAATCCATTATCCCTATTAGTGCATGCGTGGTGCTTTTATTAACTATACGCCGGTTCTTCCGCGATCTTAAAACAGTATTCGCAAAACAGCCGAACTAGACATAAAAACCTAACTGCTAAAAGCAGTATATTTAAAAGGAAGGAGCTATGAGACAACGCTTTTTAGTCGCAACTTTAGTAACCGCCGGAGCTGCTTTTGCTGCTAGTCCCGCAATAGTTTTTGCAGCCGACAACGACGGTCCACCCGACACTGTAACCAAATGGACATTTCAGCCAGCTTTCGATAGTTCCGATGCCGGCTGGCACAGGGGGCTTATGCCTTGGGTAAAAGCTGTAGAAGAAGCTACCGAAGGTACAGTTCAAATAAGAGTAGAGCCAGTTGGAGCACTTACTAGTGGATCAGAAGCATTTGGTGCAGCTTCCGCTGGTATGACTGACGGCTACGCAGGCTGGGCTACCGTATATGGTGGTGAAATGCCTGAGGGAATGCTGGCATACGGCATGGCCATGGGAGCCACAAGCTCAGAACAGGCCTGGGACGCCATGTGGGGTAACCCCGACTACCGCATAGGAGAACTAGTTCAGGAAGCTGCTAATGAACGTAACCTTCACTGGGTGGGCTGGACTAACCAAGGTCCAAACGCAATGTTCAGCAACTTTCGTATAGAAAAGCTTGAAGATCTCAAGGGTAAGAAAATGCGTGCAGGTGGACCACAAGCCTTATTTCATCAAGCAATGGGCGGTTCACCAGTATCTATGGATGCCGGAGATATCTATACATCTATAAAGCTGGGAGCTATTGAGGGAACATACTGGGATACCGGTGGTATTGCCGACATGAACTTTCAAGAAGTTATTAAATATGCCAGCCTGCCTGGCTGGAACCCAGCTCAACACCAAGAAATATATGTCAACCTAGACAAGTGGAACGAACTAACACCCTGGCAACGTGAAAAAATTGAAGGTGTATTCGAGTCTACGTATTTTGAAACCAGCGAAATGCATGCCGAAGCAGTGGAAGATGCTTTAAAAGCTCTAACCGACGCTGGTGGCGAAATTGTTGAAATGTCTGAAGAAGAAGTGCAACGCATGCGGGATAAGTCCATTGAAGTTGTATGGCCTATGGTTGCAGAGCAATCTGATCGTAATGCTGAAGGCGTAAAGCGCTGGACCAAATACTTCGAAGAACATCAAGATTAACCTGCGGTAATCGGGGCCGCATAAGCGGCCCCAAATTATTTATGTGGCACCAACTAGCAATAAATAAGGACAAGAACAAACCATGAGTCTGGAATTAATTACATTTCTGTATTTTGCCTGCATGTTCCTTGTCCTATTCATGGGATTACCAGTAGCATTTGGGCTGGGCGGTACGGCCGTACTTTTCGCAGCAATATTCTCACCCCGATCACTTCTTGCCATACCCAGCGCTTTTTACTACACGCCCTGGAACTCCATACTTATAACCATACCGCTGTTCCTATTAATGGGTAACCTCATACGCTTTTCTGGTGTGGCAGATGCAGCATATGCAGCAGTATATAAGCTTATAGGTCACATTGCCGGCGGTCTGGCAATGGGTACAGTAATGGTCTGCACTATTTTTGCAGCTGTTACTGGTATTACACCTCCAGCAACCATTACTATGGGGCAAATTGCATACCCATCAATGATGAAATATGGCTACAGCCGCAAAATTGCTATAGGCTCAATTGGAGCTGGCGGTGCATTAGGCGCATTAATACCGCCTAGCGTGCCTTTTATATTTTATGGCCTTCTGGCCAACGCATCTATTGGTGACTTATTCCTTGCCGGTGTCATACCTGGCCTGATGCTGGCGCTGTTTTATGTAATGTACATAGGAATACGCAGCCATTTACAACCAGAGATAGGCCCACCCCTTCCATCAGACCAACGCTTCAGTAGAGCAGAGAAAGTACGTTCCGTACTCGATATATGGCCGTTTGTTGTACTAATTATTATTGTTCTAGGGTCAATATGGGGTGGTATCGCAACCCCTGCAGAATCAGCAAGCTTTGGTGCTGCGGGCGCACTATTAATCAACCTCATGTATAGGCAGCTTACATGGGAAGTATTTCGCGACTCTTTAGTATCTACCCTGAAACTATGTGGAATGGGCTTTTGGATACTTATTGCTGCTAACGTTTACCTCAATATATTTAATGCTCTTGGCTCTCAAGACCTACTAACCGACCTTATACTTAGCGTTCCTGGCGGAACCACTGGTGTTCTGCTAATGATGATGTTAATTGTGTTAGTGCTTGGTACGGTTATGGACGATTGGGCCATAATAATGCTTTGCACACCACTATTCTTGCCAATTATTACCGAACTTGGCATAAACAAAATATGGTTTGGAGTGTTGTTCATAGTCAACATACAGGTTGCATATTTATCACCACCATTTGGCTTTGTACTGTTCTGGATTAAAGGCATACTACCTAAAGATGTACACATGGGATCCGTCTATGCATCAGTTTGGCCTTTTATAGCTCTACAACTTCTTGGTTTAACCCTTATATTTATGTTTCCAGAAATTGCATTGTGGCTTCCACGTGCTCTAAGTTAGAGATTATAAATAAAGTGTTACTATTCATGGGGCCGTGAACGGCCCCTTTCTTATAACGCTAACTGTTACACAACTAGACACCATATACATGGCAACAATATCTATAAATGGGGTC
>JAJYRX010000165.1 GCA_021793875.1 Pseudomonadota bacterium | reverse complement strand
GCATTAATTATTGCTTCCAAAGATATACGAGCAAATTCTGGTGTGCCAGCAAAAACAACGCGCATATTCTTTTACCACCTAACGTACGCTTACTCGTTCGCGCTCTTTTTCCCGTTTTCGCAATCGCGTACGTATACGCTCTTGCTTAAGTCTTGAAAGGTACTCTACGAAGACCTTACCATCAAGGTGATCTATTTCGTGCTGTACGCAAACAGCTAGCAAACCGTCAGCTTCGAATTCGAATGGCTCGCCATTTTCATTTAGGGCGCGTACTGTAATACTTGCCGCTCTTTCCACCTCATCATAAACATCTGGAACTGATAGGCACCCCTCTTCATAAACTTGAGTGTCAGTACTACGTGCAATTATTTCGGGATTAATAAGTACAAGTAAGTCATTACCCTCTTCAGATACATCAATAACAATTACACGCTCGTGTACATCTACCTGCGTAGCAGCAAGGCCAATTCCGGGTGCTGCATACATGGTTTCAGCCATATCGCTTACAAGCTTGCGTATGCGATCATCTACCTGTTTAACCGGTTCAGCTTTTTTGTAAAGACGTGGATCGGGGTACCGTAGAATAGGTAATATTGCCATGGGTATTCCAACAAATAACTTAAGTAGTCTCTATGATAAAACAATTTTGCGCTTATCTATGACAATAGCAGCACTGCAGCATATAGCTCAATTCAAACAAGTATGCCAAACTTGAGCTATGCAAACTAATGTATCAGAGCCCGAACTGCGCGCATGGTGCCGCCTATCAATGGAGCCTGGCCTAGGGCCAGCTCAAGCACGCGCTTTGCTTGCCGCTATAGGCCTGCCACAAGATATATTTGCCACATCGGCCAATAGCCTACAACGCCTTGTGGCTGAACCCATTGCAAGGCAGCTAGCTGCGCCTCCCACAACAGAAATATCTGAACGCATAGAAAATACGTTGTTGTGGCTTACACAGGCTAACAATCATATTATTACGCTGGCTGATCAATCATACCCATCTGGGCTACTTGAAACCAGCGACCCTCCGCTAATAATTTATGCCAAAGGCAGAATAGAACTATTATCGGGCCCAAATCTGGCTATAGTTGGCTCTAGAAACTGTACACAGCCAGGCAAGGAAAATGCTATGGCATTTGCACATAACTTGGCAAGCTCCGGATGGAGCATTGTAAGCGGCCTAGCCGTTGGTATAGATACTGCCGCACACACTGGGGCCTTACAAGCTCTAAAAGAAAAGCACAATGGCAGCACCATTGCAGTTCTTGCCACAGGGGCCGATCTAGTTTACCCAGCTCGCAATCGAGAACTGGCACACGAAATTGCAGATAAGGGCTTAATTATTACCGAGCTGCCTTTGGGTTCACCCGCCCGGCCATTTCAGTTTCCTCGCCGCAACCGTATTGTAGCTGGCATCAGTGAAGGGGTATTGGTGGTTGAAGCTGCGCGTCAAAGTGGGTCTCTTACAACTGCCAAAATGGCAGCCGAGCTTGGACGTGAAGTATTTGCCATACCTGGGTCTATACATTCACCACTTTCAAGGGGCTGTCATGCGCTAATTCGTCAGGGTGCCAAGCTTGTGGAATCTGCTCAAGACATATCAGAAGAGCTTTCCATACCGCAATTACCCGGTGTACAACCAAAAACCTACGCTAACACTCAGTTAAGTAAGCAACAACAGCAAATTTTGCAAGCCCTAGGGTACGACCCAGCTCACCCCGACACTCTTATCGAGCGTACCGGCATCGATATAAGCTCTCTTGTATCTTCCCTTGCCGAGTTAGAACTAGACAATCAAGTAGTGCGCCTGCCAAATGGCTGTTATCAACGCGTTTAACAGGCTACTATTAGGTCAATGGGAATTATTGTTTGCAGGAATAAATTATGGCATTACCTTCCAAAGTAAAAATAGTAGAAGTATCGCCCCGCGATGGGCTGCAGAATGAACAGGTCTTTATAGACACCAGCGTTAAGGCTGAGCTTATAAACCGCCTAGCTGATGCTGGCTTTGTTAATGTAGAGGCAGCCTCCTTTGTTTCCCCAAAGTGGGTGCCACAAATGGCAGATGGCGCCCAGGTAATGGCCGCTATAAACCGCCGTCCAGGAACCATTTACTCGGCCCTTACCCCAAATATGAAAGGCTTTGAAAATGCAATTGCTGCTGGTGTAGATGAAGTCGTAATATTTGGCGCGGCCAGCGAAGCATTCTCACAAAAAAACATTAACTGTTCCATAACCGAATCCATACAGCGCTTTGAGCCAGTTGCAGAAGCAGCAAAAAATGCTGGTATTCGATTGCGTGCAAGCATAAGTTGCGCTCTCGACTGCCCGTACGATGGCCCAACCGACCCAAAAACTGTAGCCGATGTAGTAAAACGTATGTTGGCACTAGGTTGCGATGAAATTGACATAGCCGACACCATAGGTACCGGAACACCTACACGGGTAGACCGTGTTATGAAAACTGTTAGTGAGCTGGCCGATCCATCAATATTCTCGGGACACTTCCACGATACCTATGGCCAAGCCCTTGCAAATATATATGCTGCAATGCAGGCTGGTATTAGCATTTTCCACAGTTCTGTAGCCGGTCTTGGTGGCTGTCCATACGCTAAAGGTGCCACAGGTAACGTCGCCACCGAAGATGTCCTATACATGATGCATGGCATGGGTGTGCATACCGGAATAGACTTAGACTCTGTTGTAGATACCGGCCAGTGGATATCAGAAAAAATTGGACGCCGTGCTGATAGTCGCGCGGGTAACGCAATTGCAGCCAAAAAGTCATAATGCAACCACAACTAAAAGAAAGCATAGGTCCACTTATTCCTATAAGCGGTCAAGCCTGGCCACGGCCAATTATTTACATGTCGTGGCTATTTCTTCTAGTTATAGGGGTCAAACTTGTACACACAGCTAGCACTAATATAACCAATGAGGTTAACCCCACAGTTAGCCTAAGCATAATATTTTTGTTTGCATCGTTGGTTGTAATGGCCTATTTTATGCACCGTTCAACTACAACAATTAATGAACAGGGCATACAGCAAAGCTGGATCAGCAAGCGTCAAATAAGCTGGCATGAAATACAGTCCGCCAGGTTTGTACCATTATTTGCTTCTAAAAAACTTGTATGCTTTACCGGACGTGGTCGTCCGGTAATTTTCCATGGTGGGACACCTGAACTACAGGCAGCATTTGCACACATAGAGCTTGCTTACAAACGCAAGCTCTAATTCATACTTTTACTGTATTGGAAAGCCGTACATAAGGCCACCTTCTGTCCATAGCTTATTCAGGCCACGCTCTATTTGTAAAGGACTGTTAGCGCCAACGGTACGGTCAAAGCTTTCACCGTAATTACCCACCTGGCTAATAATGTTGTAAGCCCACTTTTCGTCCAATTTCAGGTTTTTACCGGCACCAGGCGTAACACCAAGCAAGCGTCGTATATTGGGATCATCGCTGTTGAGCTGCTCGTCTACATTTTCAGATGTGACGCCAAGCTCTTCAGCTACTATCATGGCTTGCAGTGACCACTTGACCACACTTAGCCATGCATCATCGCCCTGGCGAACGAATGGACCAAGAGGTTCTTTGGATATTATTTCGGGCAAAACGAGATAATCGTCTGGGTTTTCCATTTTGGAAATTCTTATAGAGGCCAGGCCTGAAGCATCGGTGGTGAATACATCGCAACGGCCTGCGGCAAATGCATTTACCACCTCATTGAACTGTTCTATAACTACTGGCTGATAGTTGATTCCATTAGCACGAGCCCAGGTAGCCATATTATTTTCATTTGAGGTGCCTGTTTGCATACATACAGTGGCACCATCTAGTTCTTTAGCGCTACTTACGCCAAGATCTTTAGTTACCAGAAAGCCTTGCCCATCATAAAAATTAACACCGGCGCTAATAACACCAAGAGCGGTATCGCGCTGCTGCGTAACTGATGTATTGCGCGTTAAAACATCAACCTCGCCTGACTGCAATGCAGTGAAGCGCTGTTGAGCATTGAGTGGAACAGCTTTGAACTTTGAGGCATCACCCAATACTGCAGCCGCAACTGCCATCA
>JAJYRX010000164.1 GCA_021793875.1 Pseudomonadota bacterium | reverse complement strand
CCTGGGGTATTGGGATAACCCACTCCTTGGGGCGATATTGACGTAGGCTCAGAAACAATAAGCCCCGCTGACGACCTTTGGCAATAATAAGTTCGCATGACGTCATTAGGCACACGCTCTTCAGAAGCATTAGAATGCATAAGAGGTGCCATTACGATGCGATTACTTAAACTTAATGCCCCCAACTTTAGAGGGTCAAACAAACTAATCATAAATTACAATACAGCCGTTACCTGTTACGAGCGTGTATTAGGGTTTTTACCAGATTTTCTCACCAGCTGCCATAATATTATCGTTACAGAAATAATAAATGCAGCATTTTTCAGGGTATTTTTATGGCACAATTTGCCGTTATAGGCCTTGGTCGCTTTGGTTCTACAGCATCACGAGAATTAATGCGAATGGGCCACGCAGTATTAGGTATAGACGTTAGTCCAAAGGTTGTGGACAAGTACGCTGACGAGCTCTCACAAGCCGTTATTGTCGATGTAACAGACAGAGCAGCTCTTGAGGAGTTAGGATTAGACAACTACGATGCTGTACTTGTAGCTATAGGGTCCGACTTCCAGGCCAGCTTATTATGCGTAGTTCACCTTAAGTCTTTAGGTGTTGAAAACCTTTGGGTTAAAGCCACATCTAGCGCAGAGCACCTTATTTTGAACAAGCTGGGTGTAACTAGAATTGTTCACCCAGAGGAAGAAATGGGTATAAAAATTGCCCAAGCGTTAAGTTACCCAATGGTAAACGACTATATAAGCTTGGGTAACGGGGAATTCATAGTAGAAATAGATGTTAGTGAAAATCTGAAAAATGTGTCTATTGAAGAAATACTGGAGGCCGATGCTAGTCAGCTGCATGTTCTAGTAGTAAAGCGTAAAAATAAACTATTTGTGAAACCTGAACCAGACTTCACACTAAACCCCAAAGACGTATTGGTAATACTGGGTAAACTTAATGTCTTACGCTCGATTGCGCCACGGCTTCTTTAAGAAAAATGCACGCCACACATTAAATGCCAGCCCACCAATGCTACTGTCGGGCGGTTTTCTGGCGCTTATAATTATAGGAACCATATTACTTTCACTACCCATTTCGGGCACAACACGAATTAGTGTTTTTAATGCATTTTTCACTGCTGCATCAGCCGTAACAATAACAGGACTCACTGTTATTGACCCGTACTCTGACCTAACAGCATTTGGACAAACCGTACTTACCTTGTTAGTGCAGGCCGGTGGTCTAGGATTTGTTACGTTTGCTGTACTTACCTCATTAGCATTAGGGCGCAAACTCTCTATGCGAGAACAAGCCATGGCTTTGCAGGCTTTTAATCAAACAAATGTATCCAGCATTAAGCGCACTGCCCTAACAGTTATAAAAATAACTATAGCAATTGAAGCCATTGGCGCTGTGGCTCTTATGGTGTGGTGGGCACCAGAAATGGGCTATGGACAAGCATTAAAGCACGCTGTATTTCATTCAATAATGGGATTTAACAACGCGGGGTTTAGCATTCTTAAGAAAGGACTTATGCCATACGACAGCGACGCTATAGTGGTAATAGTTATAAGTATGTTAATTATTCTGGGCGGCATAGGTTTCTCTGTATTGCACGACCTAATATACAAGCGCAGCTGGTTAAGGCTTATGCCATATACAAAAATAATTATTCTTGGAACCTTAGCTCTTAACATTACAGGCTTTGTTTTATTATTTTTAATGGAGTACTCAAACCCAGACACTCTAGCTAACTTGCCCATACACGGCAAACTTCTTGCAGCATGGATGCAAAGCGTCACTGCACGTACTGCTGGTTTCACGACTATAGACATAACAAAAATGCACGACAGCTCTACCCTACTTGTTATGGGGTTTATGTTTATAGGGGGCGGCTCACTAAGCACTGCAGGTGGAATAAAGCTTGGTACCTTTATAATACTGCTTGCAGCAATGTGGTCGTATATAACACAGAGCCGAGAAGTGGTGCTTGGTAAACGCACCCTTGAACCAGAAACCATACAGAAATCGCTGGCACTGGTACTAATTAGCACAATAATAGTGTTTGGTGGCTTATTTTTACTTACCGTTTTTGAACAACTGCCGTTTATAGACTTACTATTCGAGGCTGTATCTGCATTAAGCACAACAGGGTTAAGCATGGATACTACCCAGCTATTAAGCAAGCCTAGTCTGACTGTACTAGCAATAATGATGTTTGCCGGTCGTCTGGGACCTTTAACGCTTATTTACATGCTCGCAACTAGAAAAACCAGCCGTATACGTTACCCATCAGCAGAATTTCCAGTAGGTTAAGAGCTTGAAATAAATAATTTTCTCTGCTAACTTGCACCATGCAGATGATAATCATTTTCATTTGTGTTTTGTTTAACCATACTGGAGATCAAGATGCGTAAGCCCTTGGCATCATTATTAGGTATATCCTCCATGCTTGCAGCGTCCATAGTTGCAGCTTCTGAAGTAAACCTGTATACAACACGCGAACCAGGCTTGATACAGCCCCTTCTGGAGCAGTTTACCGATGACACCGGAATAAAAGTTAACACGGTGTTTGTTAAAGACGGCTTAATAGAAAGAGTTAAAGCTGAAGGGAAAAAATCACCAGCCGATGTGCTTATGACAGTTGACATAGGTAATCTTATAGACCTAGTAGAAGCCGGCATTACGCAGTCAGTTGACTCGGAAGAGTTAAACAGCATAATACCGCCAAACCTGCGTGGTCCAGATGGCCATTGGTACACCCTTTCTATGCGTGACAGAGTTGCATATGTGGCTGAAGATATAGATCTAGATGCCATTACCTACGAAGAGTTTGCAGATCCAAAATGGAAAGGTAAAGTGTGCATACGTTCAGGCCAGCATCCATATAACACTGGCCTTATTGCTGCCATGATTACTCATAATGGCGTAGATGCTACCGAACAATGGTTGCGAGGCGTTAAAGATAACTTGGGACGTAAAGCCGCAGGTGGTGATCGTGATGTTGCACGCGACATACTTGGTGGCATATGCGACATAGGAATAGCCAACGCGTATTACGTAGGTCGTATGAAGAACTCAAAGCCAGGTACAGATGCTCGTGAATGGGGTGACGCAATCAAAGTTGTACGACCCACTTTTGAAAACAGTGAAAATAAAGGTACACATGTAAACATTTCTGGTGCCGCCGTAGCTAAGCACGCTCCCTCAAAAGATAATGCAGTACAGTTGCTAGAGTATCTGGTATCTGAAAAGGCTCAAGGCATGTACGCCAATGCTAACTACGAATATCCAATACGTGACGATGTTGAGCTAGACCCCGTGGTTGCTAGCTTCGGAAAACTGGTGGTCGATTCCTTACCATTAACCGAAGTCGCAAAAAACAGAAAATTAGCCAGCGAACTGGTAGATAAAGTTGGCTTCGATAACTAAAAGACTTGATTCTGGCCTTGGCTGGCATATAGGTGCATTACTAATTGCTGTAAGCGTTGTTGCACCTGTAGCAGCCTTAGGCTGGCACGCTTTAACTGGTGACACATCACATTGGGAACATTTAGCCAAGTTTGTATTGCCCACCACTATAAGTAATACCCTTATACTTCTGATAGGGGTTGGAGCTCTTGTTAGCTGCCTTGGTGTTGGAAGCGCCTGGCTAATTTCCGCATACCAGTTTCCTAGTCGTGGCATCTTATCGTGGGCACTTCTTCTGCCATTAGCCGTACCAACATACATTGTTGCGTTTGCATATTTAGATATACTTCACCCAATAGGGCCAATACAAACATTTATACGAGACTTGCTTGGCTACACCAGTCCCCGTCAATTTCGTCTCCCCGATTTACGCTCCATGCCTGGGGCAATATTTTTGCTGGGCTTTGTGCTGTATCCTTACGTATACCTAAGCACAAGAATAATGTTCTCCACACAAGCTGCAAGCCTACTTGAGGCGTCACGTGTGTTAGGTGAATCGGGCCTAACAACCTTTTTTAGAGTAGCACTCCCTATGGCCCGACCTGCCATAGCTATTGGCGTTAGCTTAGCACTGCTTGAGACACTTAACGACATAGGTGCATCAGAATTTTTAGGCGTACAAACCATGACAGATCGGA
>JAJYRX010000163.1 GCA_021793875.1 Pseudomonadota bacterium | reverse complement strand
TTGGCTTCGGGTTTATCTATTTTGTTAATAGCAACTACCAAAGGCACGTTACCAGCTTTAGCGTGGTGAATAGCCTCGCGGGTTTGTGGCATAACGCCGTCATCGGCAGCAACCACCAAAATTACAACATCAGTTGCCTGCGCTCCGCGCGCTCTCATAGCCGTAAATGCTTCGTGGCCAGGAGTATCTAGGAAAGCAATGCGACCGTTATCGGTATTTACACTATACGCGCCTATGTGCTGGGTAATACCTCCGGCCTCGCCTGAGGCAACCTTGGCATGACGTATGTAGTCAAGTAAAGATGTTTTACCGTGGTCTACGTGACCCATAACAGTTACTACTGGAGCACGTGGCAGCTGCTCTGCATCGGCTATGCTTGCATCTTCAAGGAAAGCTTCTGGGTCGTCTAACTTGGCTGCTATTGCAGTATGACCCATTTCTTCAACCAGTATCATGGCTGTTTCCTGATCTAGCATTTGGTTAATAGTAACCATTTGCCCAAGCTGCATTAGCTTCTTAATAACCTCAGTAGCCTTAACAGCCATACGGTGTGCAAGGTCGGCCACAGTAATAGTTTCAGGAACATGAACCTCACGCGCAATAAACTCTGCCGCCTGCGGCTGACGCTGCTGCTGTTGCTGCTGTTCGGCCTGCTGTTGACGGGAACGCCCCCTACCTGAACGACCTTTATTTGCTGCAGGACCAGCACGCCAACCATCTTTACTTGTAGGAGCTGTTTCTTCAGCCTTGGGCTGTGGTTTCTTGCGCGCAGGCTCCTCCCACTCTGCTGCCTTAGACTTTTTGTCAGCCTTGGAACCCTTACGTCCAGACTTGGTTTCAGCTTTAGGTGGTTCTGGAGCTTTTAACACTTTACGTGGTCGGTTTAGCATGGCGCGCAATGCTGCCGCTTCTTTTTCAGCGGCTATGCGCGCACGTTCGCGCTCCTCTTGGGAACCATCGTCTTCCTTCTGTTCGGTTTCTTCTGCTATAGCTTCCTGCACTGCTTCGTCTTTATGTCCTTTTTTACTTTCAGCCTGTGTAGCGTTATCAGTTTCTTTAACTGACTCGGGCTCGGGCTGAGGTTCTGGTTTTGTTTCTGGCTCTGGCTCGGGTGTTGGTTCCGGCTCAGGCTCAGGCTCAGGCTCGGGTTGCGACTCGGGCTCGGGTTCAGGTTCAAGCTCTGACTGAGGCTCTGGTTTGGCCTTAGGCTCAGGATCTGGTTGCGGTTCGGGTTCGGGCTCAGGTTCGGGCTGAGCTTCTGATGCTAACTGCTGTTCGGGTTCGGGCTTGGCTTGTTCTTTTTCAGCCTCGTGGGTGTGACCCTGATTTTGCTCAGACACATCGGCTTTAATTGCTTCAGATTCGACCTCGGCAGAAGCTGAATTTTCAATAGCCTCTTCAGCCTTTTCCTCTGCCTCTTTGGCTTTGGCCTCGGCAGCTATGCGCGCCGCTTCAGCGGCAAGCTCGGCTTGATCGCGTTTTACAAAAACCCGTTTTTTACGCACCTCGACTTGTATGGTACGTGCGCGGCCAGTGCTATCAGACTGACGTATTTCTGACGTTTCCCTACGGGTAAGGGTAAGCCTCTGGCCTTCGGAGCTGCTGCGAGCACGACGTAAGGATTCGAGAAGCTTCGCCTTATCAGCTTCGGTAACTGGATCGTCTACCGAGCTGATATTGACACCAGCAGCACGCAACTGCTCCAGCAGCACGTTTGCGGGCATTTTCAATTCAGTGGCGAACTGGGCGACAGTGTTACTCGACATTCAATTCTCTCTTGCTTGCTACAACTACATTCAAATTAATAAAAAGACACCATTGATAAGCAGACTCATACTATTTATTAATCTTCAAACCAATGTGCCCTTGCAGCCATAATCATTTCACTAGCACGGCTTTCGTCAAGACCAGTAAGCTCGGCCAGCTCGTCAGTTGCAAGCTCGCCCAAATCGTCTAGAGTTGAAATACCGTTTTCAGCCAGAACTGCAATTAGCTCAGGGGTCATGCCTTCTATTTCTGCAAGACCAGAGGCCGATTTGACAAGCTCTTCTTGTGCTATGGCTTCAGACAACAAGGCATTACGAGCACGAGCACGTAACTCATTTACAGTGTCCTCATCGAAAGCTTCTATATCGAGAAGCTCTTGTATGGGTACATAAGCAACCTCTTCAAGACCGCTAAAGCCTTCATCTATGAGAATATCAGCTATTTCTTGGTCAACATCGAGGCGACTTACAAAAGTATCACGCAATTTAGCGCGCTCTTCCTCTTGGCGCGACAGATTTTCTTCTGGGGTCATTATATTGACCTGCCAACCGGTTAGTTCGGACGCTAGCCTTACGTTTTGCCCCCTGGAGCCTATTGCCTTAGGCAGGTTTTCTGAATCGACAACAACATCCATAGCGTGACGTTCTTCGTCAACCAGAATAGACTGTACATGTGCTGGCGCCAACGCTCCTATTACAAACTCGGCCGGGTCTTCAGACCACAGAACTATATCGATTTGCTCACCGCCAAGCTCGTTGCGCACCGCGGTTACACGCGAACCTCGCATACCAACGCAAGTACCAATTGGGTCTATGCGCTGATCGTATGCTACTACGGCTATTTTAGCTCTTATACCTGGGTCACGCGCTGCTGCCTTGATTTCTAGCAAACCTTGTTCTATTTCAGGAACCTCGGTTTCGAAGAGTTCACGTATGAACTCCGGCGCTGTACGCGACAATATTACCTGCTGACCTCTGGCCATGCGATCTATTTTAAGCACGTAGGCCCTGAC
Organism: Pseudomonadota bacterium; assembly: GCA_021793875.1. Classification (GTDB taxonomy): domain Bacteria; phylum Pseudomonadota; class Gammaproteobacteria; order Burkholderiales; family Burkholderiaceae_B; genus JAJYRX01. The sequence goes on along the minus strand of JAJYRX010000163.1, from coordinate 1,331 downwards.
CCTATCCCCTACCCTAATGTTTTCTTTGGGGATCATTTCAGAACGTGGCAAACGTGCTTCAATTTTACCGGACTCTATAATTACATCACCTTTATCAAGGCGCTTTACAGTACCGGAAACTATGCTTTCATCACGATCGAGGAAGTCGTTAAGCACCTGTTCGCGCTCAGCATCACGTATACGCTGAAGAATAGCCTGCTTGGCTGCCTGAGCACCTATGCGGCCAAACTCTATAACCTCAATGGGCTCTTCTATGTATTCGTCTACCTGAATGCCTGGCACTATGCTTTGCGCCTCGGATAGCAGCTCCTGTTTATCGGGCTCTTGCAAACCTGCTTCGTCAGGCACTACTAGCCAGCGGCGAAAACCTTCGTGACTGCCGGTTGTACGGTCTATGCTGACACGTATGTCTACATCTTCAGTGAAACGCTTTTTCATGGCCGAAGCCAAAGCGTGCTCAAGCGCACCGAACACCACGTCGGAATCGACGTTTTTCTCACGCGCCAAGGCGTCTACGAGCAGAAGTACTTCGCGGCTCATCGCTTTTTTCCCTTGAAATCAAGAACAGGATCGAGATTAGCACGGTCCACGTCATCAAAAATAAAATTCAGGCTGAATTCGTTACCACTATCGTCTTGATAGTCTAAACAGAATGTTGGAGGATTTTCCAGGTTGGTGAAATCGGTGTGCTCTTGCGGCGCTCGCAAAATACCGGTGAACACCTTCCTGTTCTCCAATGGCTCGCGCAACCTTATGGTTACACGCTCGTTGGCAAACCGCAGGAAATCTTCAGGCGTACGCAGCGGACGGTCTACACCGGGAGAACCAACCTCAAGACGTTGGTAGTCGATATCTTCAACCTCGTATACCCGGGACAAATGCCTAGACACTTGCTCGCAATCGTCTATGCTAATACCTTCAGTGCTATCGATAGTAACCCGCAAAAGCCCACGCGACGCGCGCTCTACGTCAACCAATTCGACGTCGAAACCGGCTATAGCCTGCTGTGTAAGTTCAAATAGATCTGCCATAAATACCAAAAAAAATGGGCTGAACAACCAGCCCACCCTATTATTGCGGTGATTGGCACATAAGCGCCATACTTAACCAACCGCACTGTAATGTGCCGCCACTACCATAACCAAAGGTTAAAGCCTGGTTCAAAAACCGTATATGTGGCTGTAAAGCCCTATATTATAACAGATAAGGTTAGTACATTACCACATTTACTTGTTAAATATGCCGCGCACTAGCTGAGACTCGTGTGCCGACGCCCCTCTGGGCTGCCAGTCGCCTTTTTTGCGACCACCCGCCTGCTTACGTGCGCGTGG
>JAJYRX010000162.1 GCA_021793875.1 Pseudomonadota bacterium | reverse complement strand
TTTTCTGTGGCAGCCCTTAGCAGTGAACCCAGACGGGTTTTTTCTATTATGAACCATGTAGCTAAACAGGCCACGACTGATACCAATACAACCCAGCCACGGTATATTGGAAGAAACATAAAACCAAGGTTGAATCCGCCTTGCAATAGTTTAGGAGCAGAGTACTCTTGACCCGATACCCCATAAAAACTGCGGAATAAGCCTTCTATAAGAAGAGTGAGGCCAAAGGTAAGTAAAAGACCGTACAGGTGATCTAGCTTGTACAAATGCCTTAGTAATGAACGCTCTATTATTATGCCAATAACACCAACTGTGACTGGCGCAAGAAATAGCATTAACCAATAATTAAGGCCAAGGTAGTTAAGGCCCATCCAGGCGGTAAATGCGCCTAACATATAGAACGCACCGTGTGTGAAGTTAATAATGTTTAATAGGCCAAAAATAATGGCAAGGCCCAATGAAAGGACTGCATAGAAAGAGCCATTTACTAAGCCTAATAATAGTTGCCCCAGTAATACTTGCAGTGGTACACCAAAAACCATAGTCATAAGGTAGCCCCTGTTATTTTATGCTTAGCATTTTGTCTAGCTCACCCTGCTTTTCTGGCAGTTGTGTTGCATTGAATTCTTCAATTATTTGGCCGTGCTCCATGACAAAGAAATGGTCGGCCAATGGGGCGGCAAAACGAAAGTTCTGTTCTACCATGACAATTGTGTAGCCTTTGTTTTTAAGAGTAGTTATTGTTTCTGCAAGTGTTTTAACAATTACAGGTGCTAGACCCTCTGATATTTCATCTAGAAGCAGCAAGTTAGCTCCGGTGCGCAAAATTCGTGCTAACGCAAGCATTTGTTGTTCACCGCCTGATAAAAGCGTGCCCGGCGACTCTCGTCTTTCATAAAGGTTGGGGAACATTTCATATATTTCTTCTAGTGACATGCTAGCGTTATTGCTACTTCCAAGCTTGGGGTTTAGCAACAGGTTTTCTTCGCAGGAAAGTGATGCAAAAATACCTCTTTCCTCGGGGCAGTAGCCAATGCCAAGGCGTGCAATTTTATGAGTTGGCAAAGTAATAGCTTGTGTTCCGTATATGTTTATAGAACCTTTACGTGTGTCAGTAAGCCCAAGAATAGCTCTGAGGGTACTGGTACGACCGGCTCCGTTCCTACCTAGCAGCGTAACTACCTGGCCTTGCTTAACACTCATATTTACGCCATGCAGTATATGTGACTCACCATACCAGGCGTGTAGATTGGATATTTCTAGAACCGTACTCATGCTAGCACCTCTTGTACTTGTTCGGTTCCCATGTACGCTTGCATAACTTCAGGGCTATTAGATATTTCCTGATAATTACCTTCGGCTAATACAGCACCCCTATTTAGTACTGTTATTTGGTCTGCAATAGAGGCAACTACTTTCATATTGTGCTCTACCATTAATATTGTGCGGCCAGCGCTGACCTTTTTTATTAACTCAGTAACGCGGTCTACGTCTTCAAGACCCATACCCTGAGTTGGCTCGTCTAGCAGCATTAACCTAGGCTTCATTGCAAGGGTAGTAGCTATTTCTAAAGCTCTTTTACGGCCATAGGGAAGGTTAACTGCAAGTTCTTTCGAGTGGCTTTCAAGGCCTACTTCGGTAAGAAGCTCCATGGCTTCGCTATTTAACAAATTGAGCTTTTGGGTGCTACGCCAGAAATGAAATGAAAGGCCTGTTTTGCGTTGCAGGGCTATACGAACATTTTCCAACACAGTCATTTGCGGAAAAATTGCTGATATTTGAAACGAGCGTATTATGCCCTTACGCGCAATTTGAGCAGAACTGTCTTGGGTTATTTCCTGTTGGTCAAAGAAAATTTGACCTGCCGTTGGCTCAAGAAATTTGGTAAGAAGGTTAAAGCAGGTTGTTTTGCCGGCCCCGTTGGGGCCAAGCAGGGCATGTATGTGCCCGGTACGCACTTTAAGGTTAACCTTATCTACAGCAGTAAAGCCTCTAAAAGACTTGGTTAGGTTTTTTGTTTCTAGAAGAAACTCGCTCATATGATCACTCGCTGGTACGTACCGGTTTACTACTAATTAACCTTTAAGAAGCTCGCATTCGCTCTCTTCTACTGAGCGGAAGGCCTCTTCAGCTGGAATGGTATCGATGATGTTGAAGTAATCCCATGGATATTCAGACTCTTCGGGTGATTTCACCTGTGCGAGGTATAAATCGTGCATCATGCGACCGTCTTCTCGTATGTAGCCGTTTTCAGCGAACATGTCGTTGATTTTCATTTCGCCCATTTTCTTGCGAACTGTAGCGGTGTCGGTAGTTCCGGTTTGCCTTACAGCTTCAAGATAGTGCATAACTGCGGAGTAGACGCCGGCTTGCCCCATGGATGGCATTGCGTTCATGCGTTCAAAGTAGCGTTTAGACCACTCGCGGGACTCGTCGGTGCGATCCCAGTAGAAACCTGTGGTGAGATAAAGACCTTGAGATGCATCGAGACCTATGCCATGTACGTCGGTTATATAAACCAATAGGGCAGCCAAGTTTTGACCAGCTTCGGCAACGCCAAATTCTTTGGCTTGCTTAATTGAAGTAGCTAAGTCGCCACCAGCGTGGGCAAGACCAATTATTTGTGCTTTGGATGATATTGCAGAGAAAATTTGTGATGACAGATCGGAAGCATTGAATGGGTGTTTGGATTCACCAAGCACCTTACCACCTTCTTTGGTTACTGCTTCTACGGCATCGCGGGCTAGAGCTTCCCCAAAGGTGTAGTCAACTGTGATCATGTACCACTCTTTTCCGCCCTGACGCACTATGGCCTGACCGGTGCCTTTTGCCGTGGCGTAGGTATCGTATACCCATGCTATAGAGTTTGGGCTGCAGCTTTTGCCTGTAAGGTCAGATGACCCGGCACTGGTTACCAGTAAGAGCTTGTCTTTTTCAGTGACTAATCGCTGTGCTGCCAGTGCAACGGCAGATGAGGTTAGGTCGGCTATAACATCTACACCTTCATTATCTAGCCAGTCTCTGGCCATTGCTGCGCCAATGTCAGCCTTGTTTTGGTGGTCGCCAGATATTACGCTAGCTTTGACTTCAGGGTGTTTGGCGTAGAAATCTTCTACTGCCATTTCAGCAGCTACGGCTGAACCACGCCCGGCAATGTCGGCATAGCCGCCAGACATGTCGGTTAATACGCCAATTTTAGGGGTAAGTGTTTCAGCTTGGGCACTAGCCGTTCCTATGGCTAGTGCACATCCAAATAACAGCGTGTATAAACGTGTTTTGGTCATGGTTGTCTCCTGTTGGTGGATAGTTAAATTTGTATGGTTTGTAATGTTATTCGGGTTTAACCTTAGGTGCCCGCTTAGTTACGAAGTCGTTTAGGCGCTGCTGAACATCGGCACCAGTTTGTACTACAGCAGCCATTAAGCCTTCGGCAAACAGGCCGTCAGTTGCAGACATATCGGCAATTTTATTTATAGAGGTAACAATTGCATAGTTAGATAATGGTGCGTTACCAGCTATTTTTCGTGCCAATTCAAGAGCAAATTCTTTTGCATTTTTAGGGTTTTCTGGTGTGTTGCATACATAGTGTGCAAGACCAAGTCTGTGCCCTTCGTTAATATCCATAACCCGTCCGGTAAGCATCATTTCAATTACTCGGTTGGCAGATATTATGTTGGCTGTGCGTACAGTTGCCCCGCCCCCGGTAAATATGCCGCGTGTACCCTCTGGCAATGAAAAGTATGTGCTTTTGTCAGCAACACGGATATGAGCTGCACTTGCCAGTTCTAGACCGCCACCAACAACCGCACCCTGCAGACATGCTATTACTGGTGTTCCGCCATGTTGAATTTTATCGAAAGCGCGATGCCAGCCCTGACAGACTTTGAGAAAGTCTACAGCCCCGCGTTCTTTGTCATGGTGCTCTTTTAGGTCGAGGCCGGCACAGAAGTGATCGCCTTCGGCCTGTAGTACTACAACTCGTATATGAGATGGTATGTTGGAGAAGTAGTGATCAATTTCCGCTATGGCGCTTTCGTCAAGCGCATTTCTTTTGTGTGCCCGGTTAAGCGTTACTATTCCGATATTATCGATTTCTTCGGTTTTTAATATAGGGGCATT
>JAJYRX010000161.1:1156-4136 GCA_021793875.1 Pseudomonadota bacterium | reverse complement strand
TTCCGATCTTATAAGTTTCATAATCACATCAAAAAGTTACAAGCAGAAAAAGTATAGCAGTCATAGCCCTGTATATTGTATTTATACTGTTTATTTAACGAGTATTTATACTTATTGTGGTTTATAGGGGAAAATCTCGGTAAATGTTAGAATACCGCTTGTCTTTTTTATACTTTTTATAAATGCCCATGCAAATAGAATCAAAACTTACACCACTTAACGCATTATCACCATTAGATGGTCGTTATGCACGTCAATGTAACAATTTACGAGAGTTTTTATCGGAAGCAGCCTTTATGGCACATAGGGTTGAGGTTGAAATTGCATGGCTTATAGGGTTGTCAGAGGCCGGATTGCCAGAATTTCCTTCAATTAGTGAAGATGCTAAAGGAAAGTTGAGTGCACTAGTACATAACTTTTCGGAACATGACGCCCGTCGTATAAAAGAAATTGAAGCCGTTACTAATCACGATGTAAAAGCGGTAGAGTACTGGTTAAAAGAAAAAATTGATCAAATCCCAGAACTAAGCACAGCTACCGAGTTTATACACTTTGCTTGCACATCGGAAGATATCAATAATACTTCGCATGCATTAATGTTAGGTCGAACTCGCGACAGAGTTATTGTTCCCCAAATCCAGCAAATTATAGATATTTTGCGTAAATATGCACATGATTTCTCGTCGCAACCAATGCTATCCCGTACACATGGACAGCCGGCAAGCCCAACAACTATGGGTAAGGAGTTTGCTAACGTTGTCGATAGAATGCAGCGTGCTCTTGACTCTATTAAAAGTGTAACGCCTCTTGCTAAGTTGAATGGTGCTACTGGAAACTACAACGCTCATGTGGCCGCTTATCCGGAAATAGATTGGCCAAATCTAAGCAAAGGTGTTTTAAGCAAGCTTGGTCTTGAGCAGAACCAGTATTCAATACAAATTGAACCACATGACTGGATGGCACAGCTATTCGACTCAATTGCCCGGTTTAATACAATACTAATTGATCTTAATCGTGACATATGGGGTTACATAGCACTAGGTTATTTCAAGCAGCGTCTGAAAGAAGGTGAGGTTGGTTCATCGACAATGCCACACAAAGTGAACCCCATCGATTTTGAAAATTCAGAGGGTAATCTTGGGTTAGCGAACGCCGTACTAAGACACCTATCTGAAAAACTTCCAATTTCAAGATGGCAACGTGATCTTACTGACTCTACTGTATTACGCAACCTTGGAGTTGCATTAGGGTATTGTGCGGTAGCTTACTCTGCCTGTGTGCGTGGGTTAAACAAGTTAGAGCTTAATGGGCAAGCTATAGATGCCGATCTCGATAGCTGCTGGGAAATATTGGCCGAACCAGTTCAAACTGTTATGCGTAGGTATGGTTTGCCCGAACCTTATGAGCAACTGAAGGAACTAACTCGAGGTAAGGGAATTACTCGAGAAGCCTTAAGAGAGTTTGTTTCCGGTCTAGACCTGCCTTCTGAAGCGCGCCAATCGCTTATAGATTTGACGCCACGCAAATATATTGGTCTGGCACAAGGTTTAGCACAGAAAATTTGATGTATATCTATAAAACACACAAAAATATTGTGGTTAGTTACCTCTTGCAGCCTTAAGGTAACTACAATATGCATCTTTATGCTTAACCTATTAGTCTTTTATAAGGAAACTTAAATGGAAGCTGGAATCATCAAAGTTGAAGGTATGACTTGCAGTGGTTGTGTTACATCGGTAACCAACGCCCTTAACGCGGTCAACGGTATAGATTCTGTTAACGTATCTCTGGAGCAGGGCAAGGCTTCTGTTACTTTTGATGAGACTGTAACATCTCTAGGGCTACTAAAAAAGGCCGTAGAAGAAGCTGGCTTCCAAATAGGTAAACCAGTACATGGCGAAGATGGTGTTTGCTGTGGTGGATGCGGCGGCTAACCTTGGCTGTTATCTAACAGGTGTTAGCCTTGTAAGGCACGAAGGTATCATTTCAGCTATATAAATAGAACCATCAGAAGAGCATGATAGCCCGTGTCCATAAACTCCCTGGACACGGCAACGACCAATTACAGAGCTACTATTATCAAATAAAACTAATGTTGCTGTTTGGTCGCTAGTGATAAGGTTGCCGTTGGCATTAAACGATATGGCCATAGGTGGAGGCATAGGGCTTATTTGTTTTATATATTTCAAGTTTGAATCAAAAACTTGAACTCTGTTGTTTTCACGATCTGCTACATAAACTTCATTGTTTGGGCTTATTGCCAATGCATGCGGTGTTGAAAACTGCCCCTCATTAGCTCCTGCTTCACCCATGGTAGCAACAAGGCTCAAATTTGTGTCAAATTTGTGAACGCAGAAGTTACCATATCCATCGCTAACATAAATGTTACCTGAATTATCCATTACGGCATGTGTTGGGTGGTTAAATGGTTTCATCCACTCGGGCCGATTGTTAACACCTAGTCGCCATTTTTCTACCCCGTCATTATTTAACTTGATGACTGTATGGCCATCAAGGTCTGTTATTAAAAATCCGTCTTTTATTGCCGTAATATGATGGGGACACACCACATTGCTTATGCTGTGTGTAGCAATGATACCGCCGTCTGACCCGTATATTCTTATATGTGGTGCCAGCCTGAATAATGCGGCTACACTTCCATTTGCTAGGGCAGCTACACTAGTTAGTCCAGCTAGCTCGGAACCGTCATTTATCCAGTCACGCTCTACCTTGTACAGCTGATTTCCAAGAGCAACTATTGCTTTACTCATAATTTCACTGTTTTGGTTTAAGTTATCGCATTGCTTGCGGTAAAGCCATTACTAAGTCAGGGAATATAGTAATTAGCGCTGTTGCGGCAACAAGTAGTAAAAAGAAAGGAAACGCCATGCGTGCAAGCTGCCACAAGTTTTTATCTGTGATGCCTTGAATAACAAAAAGGTTAAACCCTATGGGTGGTGTTATTTGTGCCATTTCTACC
>JAJYRX010000161.1:0-1146 GCA_021793875.1 Pseudomonadota bacterium | reverse complement strand
AAGATAAACACCAAACCAAATTGGGTCTATGCCAGCTGCTAGTACGGTTGGTAGCAATATACTTGTTGTTAAAACAACTATAGATATACCATCCAGAAACGCTCCAAGCATTACAAAAAACACAGTTAAAACCGCTATAAGAGCGTAAGGGCTCAGGTTAAGAGACGCTATCCATTGAGCTAGGTTTGATGGTAAGCCCGTGAAGCTCATAGCACTTGTTAAGTATGCTGCGCCTATCAGTATGAAACAAATCATGGCTGATACTCTAGTTGCACCCAGCAGACTGGCCACAAAAGATTTAACGTTTAATGATTTTCCTACTGCAGCTATTAATAGTGAGCCAACTACTCCTAGTGCTGCTGCTTCTGTTGCTGTAGCAACACCCATGTATATGGAGCCTATTACAGCGGCAATAAGAAATACTACTGGTAGAAGTAGTCGCAGTCTGAAAAACATCTCGCGCCAGGGAACATGCTCTTTGTCTTCTGGTACTTTTTCTGGATTACGTAAAGACCATAGACCTATATAGCCAGAAAACATGAGCATTAATAGTACTCCTGGCACCACTCCTGCAATAAACAGGCGTATTATTGATACCTGGGCTGCAACTGCATAAACAATCATAACAATTGATGGTGGTATCAGAAGCCCAAGCGTGCCTGCTCCAGCTAGTGATCCTATAGCTATTGAATCATCGTACCCACGCTTCTTTAGTTCTGGTAATGATATGCGTCCTATAGTGGCAGCTGTCGCAGCAGACGAGCCGCTAACTGCTGCAAAAATTCCACACCCAACTACGTTAACATGAGCTAACCGTCCGGGTAGCCTTCTTACCCAAGGACCTAGACCCTGAAACATATCTTCTGCTAAGCGTGTTCTATGCAGAATTTCCCCCATCCATATAAATAGCGGCAGGGCAGTTAGAGTCCAACTAGCCGAAGCATCCCATGCTTTTGTTGCAAAAATTATTCCTGCTGGCGCGCCGGTGTAAATGCTTATACCTACTACGCCACATATAACTAAAACTAATGATACCCATACCCCCATGCTCAAAAATAATAAGAGCACAGAGAAGAGTACTATCGCCTGGCTTATATCACTCATGGGGTGTTTCCTCTAGGGGTATGTTTTGCAGACAATGGATAA
>JAJYRX010000160.1 GCA_021793875.1 Pseudomonadota bacterium | reverse complement strand
AAAATAAACCGAAACTCATGGGAAATGCCAGCATTATTTAAATGGCTACAGGAGCAGGGTAATATATCAGATCAAGAAATGCTTAGAGTATTTAATTGTGGTATAGGAATGGCTTTAATAGTTAGTTCTGATTCTGTTGCAGATGTAATTACCACATTAGAATCTGAGGGAGAAACTGTTTATGTAATTGGCGAGGTGGTACCAGCCACAGGCAATGATTCGCGCATAAGCTTTTTGTAGGGTCAAGCCTATTTGTTTTTCATAAAAGTTGAGGCGAAGTTTATAACTTTCGCTTCAACGTTATCACCTAGACAGTTAATAACATTTCTTTCTGGATACGACCTTAGCCAGGTTAGTTGTCTTTTAGCCAGTTGTCTTGTAGCAGCAATAGCCCTTTCTATTGCTGTTTCAAGATTGTAATCACCTTGAATGTGCTGCCATATTTGCCTATACCCCACGCACCTAATTGACGGCATATTTATATTAAGGTCGCCACGCTTATAAAGTTTTTTTACCTCTTCAACTAGACCCATTTCTATCATACTTCGGTAACGGTGGGCAATACGGTTATGCAGCTCTGATCGCTCTTTGGGCTCAAGGCTTAGAAATATTAAGTTCATATCGTGACCTGGCTCTGGTGGGTTTTCCATTATCCACTGGGTCATAGTTTTTCCTGTGCTTAAATATATTTCAATTGCTCTTTGAATTCTTTGGCTATCGTTAGGCGCTAAACGCTTTGCAGCATTTGGGTCAAATGACTCCAGAAGTTTGTGCATTGCGGGCCACCCCTTAAGTTTTGCTTCCTCATCTATTCTTTGTCTAACAGCCATGTCTGCACTGGGTAGTTGGCTTAAACCTTCTTTAAGTGCCTTGTAGTAGAGCATGGTGCCGCCACATAATACAGGGGTATTACCTCTTGCTTTTATTTCGTATACAAGTTTTATGACATCAGTACGAAACTGAGCTGCAGAATATGACTCGGATGGGTCACGTATATCTAATAAATGGTGGTGCACCAAAGACCTTTCTTCTTCAGATGGTTTGGCTGTTCCTATGTCCATATCTTTATATATGGAAGCTGAGTCAACATTGATAATTTCTATGGGCCACCTGTTTGCTATTGCGGCAGTTGCTGCGCTTTTACCACTAGCAGTTGGTCCGGTTATGCAAAGCAAATTTTTGTTTGACAATTTCATATTCTGCTTTTGCTGTTATTGTCCACGCCAGAACATTGCGTCTAGATCTTTAATGGTCCACTGAACCCAAGTTGGCCTGCCGTGATTACACTGGTCTGAGCGCTCGGTGTTTTCCATATCCCTTAGCAAAGCATTCATTTCGTCTATTGTTAGTAGCCGGTTTGCTCTAATAGATCCGTGACATGCCATAGTTGCTAGTAGCTCGTTCTGTTTTTCTTTTACATGGGCAGAGGTTCCTATTGTAGAGATGTCATCAAGTACGTGACGCATTAATGTTTCTATGTCCCCATTGGCGAGCAAGGCTGGCACAGAGCGTAGGGTAATTGTTGCAGGGCCAGTGGGTGAAACATCAAAGCCTAGATTAAGAAGTTCGTCACTATATTCATGCACTATGCTGACATATTCTTCGCCCACATCAAATACCATTGGCACTAGTAGCTCTTGTACCGATAAGTTCTGTTCTTGCATTGCTGTTTTGAGCTTTTCATATACTATTCTTTCGTGTGCCGCATGCATGTCGACAATTATCAAACCATGTTGGTTTTGAGCCAAAATGTATATTCCATGTATCTGGGCGATGGCAAAGCCCATTGGCATGGCTTCAGATTGATCTCTGCTAGCTTCATGTACTTTTATATCTTCTTGGTGAGTTTTTTCTGCCTTATATATTTGTTCCCATGATTTGTTGGAAGTGGCTGATGTATCTGATAGTGTCAAAGATGACTGTGCTGCATGTCTTGAGCCATAGGTTTGGGGTGGGTGTTGGTTATTTATTACTGGGCTTTGGGCTAGGCCTGACTCTATTGCGCTTTGTTCCAGAGCACTTTGTAAGGTTTTGCTTACAAAAGAATGCACTGCTCCTGACTCTCTAAACCTTACCTCATGTTTTGCTGGGTGAACATTCACATCAACCAAGCTTGGGTCTATATCTAAGAACAACACGAAGGCAGGTTGCCTGTCACCGTGCAGTACGTCAGCATATGCTTGTCTAATTGCATGGGAAACAGTTTTATCTCGTACATATCGGCCATTAACATATAAAAATTGACGGTCGGCACGGTTTCTTGCAAACGTTGGTCTTGAGATCATCCCTGAAATATTGATTAGTCCATGGTTATTATCAACAGGCACACACTCAGCTGCAAACTCCTTACCTAATACATCACTTATTCTTTGCATCATTGTGGTAGCAGGTAGGTTGCGCTGTAGTTTCTCGTTGTGAAATAGCCTGAATGATATGTCAGGCCTTGCCATTGCTATGCGCGAGAAAGTCTGAGAGCAATGAGTGTATTCGGTGGATTCGGTACGTAAAAATTTTCTTCTTGCGGGAACCTCATCGAATAGTTGGCGCACATCAACAGTGGTTCCGGTTGTGCCGCTAGATGCTTCAGGCTTGCTGAGTCTGCTATTAAATTGCCAAGCGTGCTCGCATGTTTTGGTGCGTGAGGTTATTGTAAGCCGTGCCACAGAGTCTATTGCTGCTAAAGCCTCTCCCCTGAAACCCATTGAGCCCACGTGCTCTAGATCTTTAAGTGATGATATTTTGCTAGTAGCATGGCGGTTTAAAGCTAGGTGAAGTTGTTCTGGTCTAATGCCGTGCCCGTTATCGCTAACCATAATACGTTTAATTCCACCACCTTGTAACCTAACTTCTATACTGCTAGAGCCTGCATCAATTGCATTTTCAAGAAGCTCCTTAAGAACAGAGGCAGGCCTTTCTATTACTTCGCCAGCTGCTATTTGACTAACTAGTTTGTCTGGTAATGGTGTTATGGTTGCTTGTAAGGTCATTTTATATATGGTTTTGTGGCTATTCGTTTGGTAAATCCCATATAGTAGCGACTATAATCGCAGGTCAGAAATATTTTAGGTTTCAAAAATGCAAGAGTTTCTTTACATGCTATTCAATAGAGATCAGTATCTTTCCATATGGGTGTCGGAGTACGGGGTATGGATTTATCTAATACTATTTCTTATTGTATTTGGTGAAACTGGTCTTGTGGTATTGCCATTTCTACCTGGTGATTCCCTGTTATTCATTGCTGGTGCTTTTAGTGCCACAGGAGTTATGAACCCGGTTATTTTAGGGATTTTGCTTTTTATTGCTGCTGTTTTAGGTAATACCGTTAACTATAGTATAGGTAGGTATATTGGCCCTAAAGTATATGAGCGAAACTATAAATTTCTAGATCAGAAAGCCTTGGCTAAAACTCATAGTTTTTATGATAAGCATGGTGGTAAAACCATAGTTTTATCCAGGTTTTTACCAATATTTAGAACATTTGCTCCGTTTGTTGCTGGCGTGGCATACATGAGGCCTGTATCATTCCAGTTTTTTAATTTCACCGGCGCTTTTTTGTGGATTGGTGGCTTAATTACCCTAGGATACTTTTTTGGCAACGTGCCATTTATAAGAAATCATCTTAATACTATTGTATTGGTGGGGGTAAGTGCAGCTGTAGTACCCGTATTGGCGGGCGCAGCATGGAAGTTGCTACGCCCCAACCGTAGCTGATTAACCCTTATGAGCTAAAGCAGGGTTGCTATTAAAGTAGCTTTGTATTCCCGCTAGTATAGCCTTTGATATTTTTTCTTGATGATTAGGGCTACGCAATAAACGTTCTTCTGTTGGGTTGCTTATAAAGGCTGTTTCTACCAGTATAGAAGGTATATCTGGAGCCTTTAATACGGCAAACCCAGCTTGCTCAACACGCTTTTTGTGTAGCGTGTTAATTTTTCCTATTTCTGATAATACCCCTGTGCCAACTCTTAGAGAATCATTTATTTGTGCAGCGGTTGATAGGTCGAGCAATACTTGGGCTACCTGACGATTGTGCGCTCCCAAATTAACGCCGCCTATTAGGTCGGCATCGTTTTCGCGCCTGGCTACTACGCGCCAGCCTACGCTTCAGGCGCGTGGTCGTTGCCGGCCTAGCACGGAAGATCCACGGGCAGAAGGTGG
>JAJYRX010000159.1 GCA_021793875.1 Pseudomonadota bacterium | reverse complement strand
ACGATATCTTGAGCATATCGTACTGGTAATAGTAATTGGTTTTTTGGGTTTTCTGGCCTGGATAGGTATAGAAATGACACAAAGAGTCAAATTCCAAACTATGCCAAGCTTGGAAGTGTCTATTTCTTGGGTGTATATCTCTATACCCATAGGCACTATTCTGGCCATATTTGGCGTAATAGCTCATTGGTCAGAAGGGCCCCGTGAAATAACGGTAGATGAAACGACTATATAAAATTATCCTGCCATAGAATAAAAATAAACTGGAGCCGCCATGCCTCATATCATGATACTGTCCATGTTGCTATTTTTTGCTCTTACGGTACCCGTAGCGGTATCTATAGGGCTAGCAAGCATAATGGGCGTTGCATGGGACGGCAAAATGACATGGCTGGTTATAGCGCAGCAACTTTATGCATCCCTAGACAAATATCCACTGGTGGCAGTGCCTTTCTTTATTTTGGCCGGTAACCTTATGGAGGCCAGTGGCATTTCAGATCGCATGGTAGAGTTTGCGAAAAGTCTAGTTGGTGGTATGCAAGGTGGGCTTGCTGTTAGCTGTGTGTTTACATGTATGATTTTTGCGGCAGTTGCAGGTTCTAGTGTAGCTACTACGTTTGCAGTTGGAGCTATTCTAATTCCGGCTATGGTAAAACATGGCTATCCAAAGCCTTTTGCCGCTTCCCTGCAAGCTTCGGCAGCTGAACTAGGCGTAATAATACCGCCTTCCATACCCATGATACTTTTTGCTGTCTCAACCGATACTTCGGTAGGGGAGTTATTTATAGCAGGTATAGGCCCAGGTGCATTAATTGCCGGTGGCCTAATGCTATATGTGTGGCTATATGCTCGTATTAATGGCTATGGTAAAAATGATGGTGAAGGGCGCATGCCGTTATGGCCAGCTTTTAAAAAGGCTTGGTTGGCGCTACTTATGCCAGTAATTATTCTGGGTGGAATATATGGTGGTGTATTTACACCAACCGAGGCTTCGGCTGTTGCGGTTGTGTATGCATTGTTTGTTGGCGTGGTGGTGTACCGCACTTTAAAAATAAGCAGCTTATCTAAAACACTTCATCGTTCTGTTGTTTCTACAGCTGTAATAATGTTTGTAATAGCTAATGCCGGGATATTTGGATTTCTGCTGAACCGAGCAGGTATTCCAGCGGCTTTGGGTAACTGGCTTGGCGCCATATTTAGCGACAAGTATGCGTTTTTACTAGGAATAAACTTGGCCTTGTTTCTTATAGGTATGTTTATAGAAACATCAGCCTCTATAGTGGTTCTTGCTCCTCTATTGCTTCCCGTTGCTATACAGTTTGGTGTAGACCCAGCTCATTTTGGGGTAATTATGGTGGTAAACCTAGCGCTAGGAATGGTTACCCCCCCATTCGGAGTCAACTTGTTTGCTGCATGTACAGTAGCTAATATAAGGTTAGAGCAGCTAATAAAACCACTACTACCCTTTGTAATAGTGGTTTTTGCATGCCTTATGATAATTACGTATGTTCCAGACTTAAGCCTGTTCTTGAAAGAGCTGGTATACGGATAAACACTATGGGGCAGCTTTTTTAGCAGCTTTTTTAGTGGCTTTCTTGACTGCTTTTTTTGCTGCTTTTTTTGCTACCTTTTTAGTGGCGCGTGGTTCAAATTCAAAACCTACTTTGCCGTTAGCATTTACTACTAAATAAGCCTTAAATTTGCGGTTTGTACGGCTTGATATGAAGTTCTCAAGCAGGTCTGTTTTGCCAGACTCAAGCAGCTTACTTATTTGCTCGTGTGATATTTCCTGTTGCAGTATTATCTTACCGGTACGGAAGTCACACTTTTTTTCGGGCCCGACTGCATGCTCACAAACATAGTTCATACCATGCTCATATACATTACCCTTACATTTAGGACATGTGCCAAATGAGGTATGGTCAGAGAAGTCTACCGGCTCAGTGTCTTCCTCTTCTTTCTGCCCAAAATCAAACTCCAGCTTATGTTCGTCGCTTATACGTAAAACAGCAGCAAATGGGCGTCCCATCTTGCTTATAAACCCAGTAAGTGGCCCTATTTCTTTATCTTTAAGTAGGGCCTCGGCCTCATGTATTTCGAAGGTTCTCCCGCCAGGATATTTGCTAATAGAGAAGTCACAATTAGTACATGCGAAACGTCTGTAGTTTTCTTTAACCACATTTCCACATTTTGGACATGGTGTTGTAAGAGTTGCGTAGTCACCTGGAACTGTATCGCCGTCGTATTCTTTAGCACGACGCACTATTATTTGTGTCATGCGGGCAATTTCACGCATGAACTCGTCACGGTCTAATTCTTTTTGTTCTATACGCTTTAATCGCTGCTCCCATTCTCCAGTAAGCTCTGGCGAGGTTAGTTCATTTACGCCCAGACCTGATAATAAAGTCATGAGCTGGCGCGTTTTTGCAGTAGGTATAAGCTCTCTGCCTTCACGCCTCAGGTATCCTTCATTTAACAGACCCTCTATTATTGCTGCGCGTGTGGCGGGCGTCCCAAGCCCTCGCTCTGACATGGCTTCACGTAGAGCCTCGTCGTCTATAAGCTTACCTGCGCCTTCCATTGCTGATAGCAGGGTTGCCTCGGTGAATCTTGCTGGGGGTTTCGTGGAAAGAGCTCTAAGCTCAACGTCATCAGTAATAACAGTTTCATCAGGAGCAACCTCGACGAGGTTAGCATCATCACCCTGCGCTTCACGCCCGTAAATTGCCAGCCAACCAGGGTTTACAAGCACTTTCCCTTCAGTTTTGAATTGGTGTCCTGATACTTGTGTTATGCGTGTGGTGATGCGGTATTCAGCTGCAGGGAAGAACACGGCAAGAAATCGTTTGGTTACTAAATCATAGATTTTGCTTTCAGCTTCACTAAGATTTTTGGGTGCTTGTAGGGTGGGAATAATAGCAAAGTGATCAGATACTTTATTGTTATCAAACACCCGTTTTATAGGTTTTACCCAATCATTTTCAATAACGGTTTTAGCAAATGGTTTTATAGATTCCGTATTGTGATTACCTTCGTTGGCAAGCATATCAATGGTTTGGCGTACTGTGGCCAGGTAGTCTTGCGGCAGATAACGGGAGTCAGTACGTGGGTATGTGAGAGCCTTATGGCGTTCGTAAAGTGTTTGGGCTAGCGCCAGAGTTGTTTTTGCCGAGAAGCCGAAACGGGAGTTTGCCTCACGCTGCAAAGTTGTTAAGTCGAATAGCCCGGGCGACATTTGCCTGGATGGTTTGGATTCTTCTGATACGCTGCCGTTTTGTCCGTCGCATGCAGCAACTATAGTTTTAGCCGCTGTTTCTGACCATAACCTTGAGTCACGCTGTTCTGTGTCTTGTTCGTTTTTCTTAAATTTAGGGTCGAACCAGCGTCCCGTGTATACACCGGCAGCGGCAACAAATGTTGCGTGAACTTCCCAGTAATCGCGCGGTACAAAGTTGCGTATGCGGTCTTCTCTTTCAGCTACTATGGTTAAAGTAGGTGTTTGTACGCGACCAACTGTAGTTTTGAAGAAGCCACCTCCTTTGCTGTTAAATGCGGTCATGGCTCGTGTGCCATTTATACCTATAAGCCAGTCAGCCTCGGCTCTAGATCGGGCAGCATCAGCTAGCGGCATAAGGTCTTCGTCTTCACGGAGGTTTTCAAAAGCCTCGCGAATTGCAGCCTGGGTCATGGAGCGTAACCATAACCTTTTTACTGGCTTATTAACCTTAGCATACTGGATTATGTAGCGGAATATTAACTCACCTTCGCGGCCGGCATCACAGGCATTTATTACTTCGGTGACATCTTTGCGTTTTAATAACTTAACTAATAACTTCAGGCGTTCGTTGGAGCGCTTATCGGCTGGTCCCAGTTCAAACTTAGGAGGTATGACCGGAAGGTGTGTGAAGGTCCACTTACCGCGTACAGGGTCGTTGGGAGCCACTAAACTAAGAAGGTGGCCTATGCTAGAGGCCAGAACATAGTTATCGCTTTCGAAGTAATCGCCCTCGCGGGTGAAACCGCCAAGAGCGCGTGAAATATCTAGTGCTACAGAAGGCTTTTCGGCAATTATGAGCGTTTTAGTCATTTGTTTCCAGTAACCGCATTTACTATTTACTGCGTCAAAATTATCTTAAATAAACAAGGTTTTCTCAATCTTA
>JAJYRX010000158.1 GCA_021793875.1 Pseudomonadota bacterium | reverse complement strand
TAGCCGCTATGAGTTCATCTTCTATATTGGTAAAACCAAGCACATGGGCTGCAACCTCAGCCTCCGGGTACACACGCCTCTTTTCAGGCTGCTGATGTATGCCAGGAATGCCCAGCTCACTGATCTGCTGGGCTACATCCATATCTACCTGACGTTTTATATATACGAATGTTTTGCTAGTGTCGCTAAGACGCCTATTAACATCCTCGCCAGTCATATCTAAAAGCTCAGCCAGCCGAGACAACTGATCCACACTGGCCTTTCTAGTATCTTCTGGTATTGCCCATATTGCACGCGCAGCGACACTAGTTGCCAGAACCACACTACCAGTACGATCAAATATTTTTCCTCTAGTTGCGGGCAATTCCAGGCTACGCTCGTAACGTCGCTCACCCTGCCGCTGCAAAAACTCATTAGACAAAACCTGCAAATGCAAGGCCTTAACAGCCAACACAGCAAAGCCCAGCAATATCACAACCATTAATAGACGAGATCGCACCATGGGCAATCGTGACGCAAGAACCGGGCTATGAAAAAACTTTATATTCATTGCCCGTCTCCTATTGACTCATTAAGACCTGGCAATGTTATGTATATCGTGTTGGATGGTTCACCACCAATTAGACCAAGCTCATTGCGAGCAATTTCATCTATACGTGTACTACGAGTTAGTTCGGCACGCTCAAGTTGAAGGCGACGCCAGTCAGTATCTAGCTGGCGAGCTATGCTATCAAGCCTATCGGAGCGCATATACAGCTGACGGCTCTGAAACCTTGCGGTCACCAGCATAAATGAAGAAATCATCAATACAACAGCAAGAAAAAGACTAAAGCGCCCCATATGCCATACCTCCATCAGAAAACATGACACCGGGATCCACCAAACCCATAGCTTTAACAAATGAGGCGCCTTGATCTGCGGGCAAAGCAAACTCTGTACGCTCTGCAACCCGCAATACTGCTGAGCGAGCACGCGGATTTTCTTTTATTTCTTGCTCTTTGGCCTTGTAGCGGCCAAGTAGTTTTAGCACGGGTTTCGGCATGTCTTTTTCCATTACCGGCAAACGCGCCATAGACGCTCCTGGACGAGCAGCTGCTGCCATGCACTGTTTAACCATACGGTCTTCCAGTGAATGAAAACTAATAACTGCCATACGTCCACCCGTAGCCAATGACCTTAGAATTGCCGTGAGGGCGAGCGCGAGCTCCTGGAGCTCTTGATTGATGTGAATCCGTATAGCTTGAAACGTGCGTGTGGCCGGATGCTGGCCCTTTTCGCGCGTGCGGACGACACTGGCGACCAACTCGGCGAGATCGAGCGTTGTACACAGTGGCCTGGATTCGCGGCGAGATACAATCGCCTTTGCAATCTGGAAAGCAAACCGTTCTTCGCCATAGCGTGCTATGACCTCCCTAATTTCGTTAATGCTGGCCTGTGCCAGCCACTCAGCCGCGGTATAGCCACGGCTAGTATTCATTCTCATATCTAGCGGGCCATCCCGCATAAAAGAGAAACCGCGCTTGGCATCATCAATCTGTGGTGAAGAAACACCCAAATCAAGCATAATGCCGTTTATTTCTTTAATTCCAAGGTTGTAGAGCTGCTGCGGCAAGGTACCAAAACCATCGTGTACTACAATTATTCGAGGATCGGACCTGGACATCTCGTTAGCAACCTCTATTGCCTGTGGGTCTTTATCGAACACTAAAAGTCGGGCGCTGGATGAAAGCCTGTCTAGCAATAAACGGCTATGACCACCCCTACCGAAGGTTCCATCAACAAACACGCCATCTACCACTATTGATGGGTTGCCGTCGGCCTTACCACGGACACCAAAATTGGATTCCGTAAGAGCATTGACTGTTGTTTCAGCCATAACGGCACTGTGCTTGAGCTTCATATACTTTTATTTATCTAAAAAGAAAACTCATCCATAACAGCCGACATGCCTTCGGCAATGTCTTCAGCTTCACGCTGCTCCCAACGAGCCTTGTCCCACAACTCAAAATCGCTGGCCAGCCCTAAAAGCATTACCTCACGCTGAAGGCCGGCAACTTCTCGTAATTCTGGTGCAATTAGAATGCGTCCCGAACCATCCATCTGAACATCTTGAGCATAGCCAAGAAGCAGGCGCTGTAAAGATCGAGCCCGCATTGGGAATGCAGCGATTTGCGCACGCTTTATTTCCCACTCACTACGGGGATAAACAAGCAGACAGCCATCAGGGTGACGGGTAAGAGTAAGCCCCCCTCCTTCGTCTGAAATCAGGGCGTCACGATGCCTGGTCGGTATGGACAACCGGCCCTTAGCATCTAACGTTAGCGAACTGCTTCCCTGAAACAAATGTTTTCTCCCACTTTTTTGCACTTTTTCCTACTTTTTCCCACTGTAGGGCATTGGAAGCATAAGGTCAAGCAAAAAATGGAGAATTTTCAATGGTTGCAAGCACTTAGCTCACATAAGCGAGATAAGCGCACAAAAAAAATCACTGATAAATCAAGAAATTGAGAACCAATATGAAAGCACTTTATAATGAAAGGTGTGGTATTGCTGTTTGCATGCCTTTACACTTTTTTATAAAGCGTTAAAAGGAAGTGATAAGACGAGCCTGTAGGCCGGATTCTGTATGCTAGCTAATGCTAGCCGGTGATCATTCATCTGGACATGCCATTGCTGACATGCTCTAGCCATCTACCCGCATACTTGGACGGGCAGCCCTTAGCGGAAAACCGCACGTATGCCTATTTGATGTTGCTCCGGATAGAGGTTACCGCGTTTCACCCTGCGATACGAATACCGCAGACTCGTCTCTGTGGCCCTATTCCTCGCGCAGTTTTATAAACTGCACGGGCGGCTGTTAGCCGCTACCCTGCCCTGTGGAGTCCGGACCTTCCTCGATGCTTGCAAGCACCGCGACCACCCGGCTCGTCTTAAACACTATTCTAACCTTTAATTTAACGTCATATATGTCTACTCCTTTAATTACTCTTAACGCTATTACCCTAGCCTTTGGCCATCACGCCTTATTAGATAAAGCCGACCTCATGGTTAGCTCAGGTGAACGCATAGGATTAATTGGTAGAAATGGAGCAGGCAAATCATCATTACTTAAGCTCATAGCAGGACAAATTCATCCCGATGACGGTGAAATAAAGCGTGCATCTGCACTCAAGGTGGAAACAGTGCAACAAGAACCTGAGCTGGATGAAAGCTTAACTATATTTGAGTTGCTGAGTGGAGACTATTTAGAACAAGAAGACTGGCAAAGGCCAGCCAGAGCAAACATGTATATAGATGAGCTGGAGCTACATGGAGACAGCAGCATTAAAGGACTATCGGGAGGAATGCGCAAACGTGTTGCACTAGCCCGTGCTCTTGTTAATGAGCCAGACTTGTTACTGCTTGACGAGCCTACAAACCACTTAGATTTTGAAGGCATATCTTGGCTAGAAAACGTAATAAAAAACGCACGATGCAGTGTAATTCTTATTACTCATGACAGACGCTTTCTAGACAATGTAGCAAACAGGATTATTGAATTAGAGCTTGGACGTATACTGAGCTTCCCCGGAAACTTCACACGTTGGTCAGAACGTAAAGCTGAGTGGTTGGCAGCCGAGGCATTAGAGCATGAAAGAGCAGACAAGCTGCTGGCACAGGAAGAAGCATGGATTCGTAAAGGTGTAAGAGCCCGGCGCGCAAGAAATGAAGGTCGTGTTCGAAGATTAGAGCAGCTAAGAAGGGAACGTAGTGAAAGACGTGAACGTCAGGGTAATGTGTCTATGGCCATTGCAGAGGGGCGTAGATCCGGAAAGGTCGTAGTCGAACTAGAAAACATTAAGCACGGTTATGGCGACAAGCTGCTTATAAAAGACTTTAGCACCACTATTATGCGTAAAGATCGCATAGGGCTTATAGGGCCAAACGGTTCAGGCAAAACTACTTTACTTAAAATAATTTTGGGCAAAATAACCCCTGACTCCGGCACTGTAAAACTGGGAACAAATATTACTGTAGGATACTTTGATCAAATGCGGGCACAGCTCGATGAAGAAGCAACTGTTGCCGAAACTATCAACCCCGGAAGTGAATGGGTAGAAATTGGAACCCAACGCAAGCATGTAACAAGCTATCTTGAAGACTTTCTATTCAGCCCAAAACGATCACA